>NZ_JACADT010000693.1:0-3060 GCF_013421635.1 Streptomyces sp. UH6
TCGACGCCCAGGGTCGCGCGGACCCGGGCCACCAGCCGGGTCGCGAGCAGGGAGTGCCCGCCGAGGTCGAAGAAGTCGTCGTCGACGCCGACCCGCGGCAGGCCCAGCACCTCGGCGAACAGTCCGGCCAGCACGTGTTCCCGCGGCGTGCGCGGGGCGCGGCCGGCGCCCGTGGTGGCGAACTCGGGCTCGGGCAGGGCGCGCCGGTCGAGCTTGCCGCTGCCGGTCAGCGGCAGGGTGTCCAGGGAGACGAACACGGTCGGCACCATGTGGTCCGGCAGCCGCTCGCGCAGATGCGCCCGCAGGTCCTCCGGGCGGAGCTCCGCCCCGTGGGTGGGCTGCAGGTAGGCGACCAGGCGGGAGTCCCGCTCCCGGTCCTGCCGGACGAGGACGGCGGCCCGCGCGACCCGCGGGTGTTCGGCGAGGACGGCTTCGATCTCGCCGAGCTCGACCCGGAAGCCGCGGATCTTGACCTGGTCGTCGGTGCGGCCGAGGAACTCCAGGTCGCCGTCCGGGCTCCACCGCACCAGGTCGCCGGTGCGGTACATGCGGGTGCCGCCCGCTCCGAACGGGTCGGCCACGAACCGCCCCGCGGTCAGGCCGGGCCGGTTGAGGTAGCCCCGGGCCAGCCCCGCCCCGGCGATGTACAGCTCACCCTGCACGCCCGCCGGCACCTGCCGCAGCGCGGCGTCGAGCACGTACAGCCGGACGCCGTCGAGCGGTCGGCCGATCACCTGCCGCGGGCTCGACCCGAGCGGCGCGAAGACCGAGTCCACGGTGCACTCGGACGGCCCGTAGTAGTTGAGGGAGAACACGCCGTCGGCCGCCCGCAGCCGCTCCCAGAGCCGCTCCGGGACGGTCTCGCCACCCAGCCCGACCATCGAGGGACGCCACGTCGGGTGGTCCAACAGGCCGTGGTCGACGAGGACCTGCAGGTAGGACGGGGTGCCGCCGACGGTGTCCAGACCGGTCCGCGCGGCGTACTCGAGGTACGCCCGGGGGTCGGACCAGGTCGCCTCGTCGAGGACGTGCAGCTCATGGCCCGCGAAGAGGGCGAGCAGCTGGTCGCAGGAGCCGTCGAACGACACGGACGTGGTCAGGCCCACCCGCATCCGCCTGCCCCTGCGGAGAACCAGCCGGCACTGGGCGGCAAACAGGTTGAGCAGGCCGCCATGTGTCACCACCACTCCCTTGGGCTTCCCGGTGGAGCCGGAGGTGTGGATCACGTACACCGGGTGGGCCGGGTCGACGGCCACCATCGGGTCCGTCGCCGGGCAGGCCGCCACCAGGGCGGCCGTCTGCGGATCGTCCAGCACCAGCCGCCCGACCGCACCGCCCTCGGGCAGACGGTCCCCGCTCCGGGAGTCGGTCACCGTCAGCACCGGCCGCGCGTCCTCGAACAGATGCGCGATCCGGGCCGCCGGGTACGCGGGGTCCACCGGGACGTACGCCGCACCGGTCTTCAGCACCGCCAGGATCGCCACCACCAGCTCGGCCGACCTCGGCAGCGACACCGCCACCAGACGCTCCGGCCCCGCACCCCGCGCCATCAGCGCGTGCGCCAGACGGTTCGCCCGCTCGTCCAGCTCCGCGTACGTCCAGGAGACGTCGCCGCACACCAGCGCGGGAGCCTCGGGCAGCGCGCGCACCTGGGCCCGGAACAGCTCCGTCAGGCTCTCGGTCGGAGCCACCGCGGCCGGCCCGGTGCCCAGCGCCGCCAGCTCACCGTGCTCCTCGGCGGTGAGCAGGTCGATCCGGCTGAGCGGCCGCCGCGGGTCGGCGACGGCGGCGCGCAGCAGCCGCTCCCACCGCCGGACCATCGTCTCGACGGTCGCCGGGTCGTACAGGTCGGCCGCGTACTCGACGGACCCCTCGATTCCCTCCGGGGAACCGTCCTCCGCCTGCCGCTCGGACAGGGTGAGGAGCAGGTCGAGCTTGGCCGTCGTCGACGTCGGCGGCACGTCCTCGACGCGCAGCCCGGGCGGCGCGAAGTCGGCCCGGGGGGCGTTCTGGAGCACCAGCATGACCTGGAACAGCGGGTGGCGTGCCAGCGACCGGGACGGGTTCAGGACCTCGACCAGGTACTCGAAGGGCAGGTCCTGGTGGGCGTACCCGGCCAGCGAGGTGTCCCGGACCCGGTGCAGCAGCTCGGCGAAGGTCGGATCGCCCGAGGTGTCGGTACGGAACACCAGGGTGTTGACGAAGTAGCCGACCAGCTCGTCCTGCGCCTGGTCGGTGCGGCCCGCGACCGGGCTGCCGACGGGGATGTCGTCGCCCGCGCCGAGCTTGCTCAGCAACGCCGCCAGCGCCGCCTGGAGCACCATGAACAGACTGGTCCCGTGCGCGCGGGCGAGTTCGCGCAGGCCGCGGTGCAGCTCGGCGTCCAGGCCGGCGGCAACGGAACCGCCCCGGTGCGAGGCGACGGCCGGGCGGGGCCGGTCGGTGCGCAGCTGGAGCTGCTGCGGCAGGTCGGCCAGCTGCCGTGTCCAGTAGGCCGCCTGTCGGGCGAACAGGCTGTCGGGGTCGGCCGCGTCGCCGAGCAGTTCGTGCTGCCACAGGGTGTGGTCGGCGTACTGGACCGGCAGTTCCTCCCACCGCGGCTCCTCGCCCCGGCGGCGCGCCGCGTAGGCGGTGGTCAGGCCCCGCACGAGCGGGCCCATGGACCAGCCGTCGCCCGCGATGTGGTGGAGCACCAGCTGGAGGACGTGCTCGTCCGGCGCGAGTTCGAAGAGCTCGGTCCGCAGCGGCACGTCGACCGCCAGGTCGAACCGGCGGTCCTTGGCCTCCGCCACGGCGGCGGGCAGCTCACCCTCGGTGGTCCGGTGCACGCGCAGCCGCGGGCGGGCCGCCACGACGTCCAGCACCCGCTGGTGCGGCACGCCGTCCACCGCCGGGAAGACGGTGCGCAGGCTCTCGTGGCGGGCCACCACGTCCGCCACGGCGGCTTCCAGGGCCCGCCGGTCCAGGTCTCCGGTCAGCCGCCAGGCCAGGGAGATGTGGTAGCTGGCGCCGCCGCCCTCCAACTGGTGCAGGAACCACAGCCGTCGCTGCGCGAACGAC
>NZ_JACADT010000694.1:0-3053 GCF_013421635.1 Streptomyces sp. UH6
CAGCGGGAGTCTCCTCCGACGCCGGCGGGGCGGACGGGACCGGCGGAACCGCAGTGCCCTCGTTCTCGCTGCTCACAGCTCTTCTCCTCGATCCAGGCTGGTGTTCGGGTGGGATGCGGGGCATCCATCCGTCAGCTTTTCCCACAGGGCGTCAGAGCACGATAAGCCGTGTGCGGCCTGGGCCCGGCATTCTTTACCCCGGACATTCATCACAAATGGGATGAGCATTCCATATGTATGCCTGATCGCGCTCCTCCGACCGGCTCCCGCACGCCCTCCGGGGGTGTCACCATGGCGCCGTGACGAACGCATCGCAGCAGCGCATCCAGGTCGTCGCCCACCGCGGCGCGTCCGAGGAGGCACCCGAACACACCCTGGCGGCCTACCGTAAGGCCATCGAGGACGGCGCCGACGCGCTCGAGTGCGATGTGCGTCTCACCGCCGACGGTCACCTGGTCTGCGTGCACGACCGCCGGATCAACCGCACCTCCAACGGCCGCGGCGCGGTCTCCGCGCTGGAACTGGCCGATCTGGCCGCCCTGGACTTCGGCTCGTGGAAGAACCCCGAGCAGTGGCACGGTCACCCGGAGGCCCCCGAGTGGGAGCACCGGCCGGAGGACCGGGAGGCCACCTCGGTCCTCACCCTGGAGCGCCTGCTGGAGCTGGTGAGCGACGCCGGGCGGCGCGTGGAACTGGCGGTCGAGACCAAGCACCCCACCCGGTGGGCCGGCCAGGTCGAGGAGCGGCTGCTGAGACTGCTCAAGCGG
Source organism: Streptomyces sp. UH6 (assembly GCF_013421635.1). Taxonomy (NCBI): domain Bacteria; kingdom Bacillati; phylum Actinomycetota; class Actinomycetes; order Kitasatosporales; family Streptomycetaceae; genus Streptomyces; species Streptomyces sp. UH6. The sequence goes on from NZ_JACADT010000694.1 coordinate 768, forward strand.
TTCGGACTGGACGCCCCGGCCTCCCCGGAGGAGTCGCCGGTGCGGATCATGAGCTTTTCGGCCCGGTCGCTGCACCGGGTGCAGGCCGCCTCTCCCACCCTGCCGACCGTCTACCTGATGCAGTTCGTCTCTCCGCGGCTGCGCGACGGCCGGCTGCCCGCCGGGGTGGGGATCGCGGGGCCGTCCATCCGGATCGTCCGCTCCCATCCGTCCTATGTCGAACGGCTGCGGCGATCCGGTCACCGGGTGCACGTCTGGACCGTCGACGACCCCTCCGACGTGGCACTCTGTGCCGATCTCGGGGTGGACGCGGTGATCACCAACCGGCCGCACGCCGTGCTGCGACAGCTCGGCCGCTGACCCGCTCCCGGGGCCCGGAACGGCCCTCGGGAGCCCGTGGCGGAGGCCTTCCGGGGAGTGCACCGGCGCACCGGGCACGTCGCCGGTCGGGATGAATGCGTCGCCCCGGACGTACCGGGCGGTTTCCGCCGCAGATCAAGGGGGCATCCACACCGTGGCGTGGGGAGAAGGAGGTCTCGGGGGTGGCGTTGATGGTGGCACAGGAGGTGCCCACGTCGTCGAGCATGGCCGTTCCGCACGGTCCGGCCGGCGTGGGCAGGGCCAGACACCGGATGCGGGACCAGTTGTGCCGGGGCGGAGTACCCGACCCGGTCATCGACGACGCGGTGCTGATCCTGTCGGAGTTGTTGAGCAACGCCTGCAAGCACGGGCGGCCGCTGAGGGGTTCCGCGGACGGCCAGGTGCGGGTCTCCTGGCGGATCGACCCGAGCGGCGGACTGACGCTCGAGGTGACCGACGGCGGCGGCCCGACCCGCCCCCGTCCGGCCACACCGTCGGTCACGGCCCACGGCGGGCGGGGGCTGAACATCATCACCTCGCTGGCCGACGACTGGGGCGTGCGGGACGGGATGACCGGCGAGGTCACGGTCTGGGTGGTGGTCCACCGGGACGTGCACGATCCCGACGCGGGCCGTCACCGGGAGGACTTCGCCGCCCGGGTCGCCGCGCCGCGGCTTCCGGCGGTCGCCGGGCTCGCCGACCTCGATCTCGCCTTCCCGGACCCCTTCGACGAGCTTCCCTGAGGCACCGTGCCACGGTCATCTGCTACGCGCGTCAACCGGTGGCATATGGCAGGCGGGTTCAGGCGGGCGGTGTACGGGCCCTGACGTGCCGTCGGCGGCCGTGCCGAGGCGGAGAACGGTTAGGCTCGCGGCCGAAGCACGAGCAGCCCAGCCGCACCCGGGAGACACCCCATGGCCAAGAAGCGTCCCCAGACGAAGGGCGCGCGCCCGCAGCGCGCGGCCGGATCCCAGGTCGACGACGGGAACGTCCCGGTCGTCGGCGCCCGTGAACCCTGCCCGTGCGGCAGCGGCCGTCGCTACAAGGCCTGCCACGGCCGGGCCGCGGCCCATGCGGTGACCGAGCTGGTGCAGCGTCCGTTCGAGGGGCTGCCCGGCGAGTGCGACTGGGTGGCACTGCGTGAACTGGTGCCCGCCGCCACCGTCGAACTGACCCTCAAGGACGGCCTGCCGGAGGGCGTTCCGTCCGTCACGCTGGCCACCGTCCTGCCGATGGCCTGGCCCGCGCTGCGCCGCGACGACGGCTCGGTCCTGATCGGCCTGCAGAACGACACCTCCTCCGGCGACCTCAGCCGCGACCTGGCCGACGTCCTCGGCCAGGCCCTGGAGACCGCGCCGGGCAACCCCGTCACCGGCCGCCGCGCCCCGGCCGGCGGCCCGCGCCTCCAGGACCTGCTCGACCTGGACGCCCCGTTCGAGCCGGTGGTGCACACCGGGTTCGAGTTCTGGGTGCCGGACGCCTCAGCCGCCACGGCCGAGGTCAAGGCCTCCCTGGAGCGGGCCAACGAGGCCGCCGTGCCGACGGTCAAGCTGACCGGCGTGGACGCGGCCTACTGGTGCGAGACCCCGGACAAGAACCACCTGCGCTGGGTCATGCCGCACGAGGAGGAGCACCTGCTGGACGCCCTGGCCCGGCTGCACGCGGCCCGCCGTACCGACATCGGCGAGGGAACCCGCCTGGTCGGCTCCTTCCGCGCCCATGGGCTGGTCGTCCCGGTGTGGGACCTGCCGACCGGGGTCACGGCGGAGGACGTCGAGAAGCCGGCCGCCGAGTTCGCCGAACGGCTGGCCGAGGCGCTCGCCGACGACTCGCCGCTCAGCGCCGACGAGCGCCGCGCCCGCGGCGGCCTGACCAACCGTCAGGTGACGCTGAGCTAGCGCGGGGACCGCGCCGTCGCGGGACGCC
>NZ_JACADT010000695.1:0-3053 GCF_013421635.1 Streptomyces sp. UH6
GGCGGCACCGGCGCCGCCCGGCTCGCCCAGTTCAACAGCGCCTTCGGCACCGGCGGCCCGGCCTGCACCATCCGCACCGTCGAGAAGATGACCGGTGTGCGGATCGACCACCACATGATCATCGACTTCCACGGCTTCAAGGAGATGGTCGACGCCGTCGACGGCGTCGACATGTGCCTGAGCGAGCCGGTGCGCGACAAGGCGGCCCGGCTGGACCTCCCCGCCGGGCGCGTCACCCTCGACGGCGAGCAGGCCCTCGGCTGGGTCCGCGCCCGCAAGTCCCTCGGCGACGGCAGCGACACCGCGCGGATGGAACGCCAGCAGCGGTTCCTGGGCGCGCTGGTGCAGAAGGTCCGCAGCGACCACGTCCTCCACAACCCGCTGAAGCTCTACCCGGTGCTGCACGCGGCGACCTCCGCGCTGACCACCGACCCGGGCCTCGCGGGGCTGCGGGACCTGTACGGGTTCGTGCGCGAGGTGCGCGGCATCCCCTCCGAGCGCATCCTCTTCACCACCGTCCCGCGGGAGCCGTACCCGGCCGACCCCAACCGGGACCGGCTGCTCGAGCCGGCCGCCGACCGGCTCTTCGAGCTGCTGCGCCACGACCGCCCGGTCACGGTCACGGAGCGGACGGCCACCGGGCGGACCGGCGCGCGCGGCACCCCCGCGCAGCCGTCGCCCGCCCCCTCCTTCACCGGCTCCACGGCCGCCGAGGACCCCTGCGCGTAACGGAGCGGTCGCCTCCGTCGAACCCCCGTGCTACCGGCAGGTAAAACCATGGCCAAGGCGTAGCTCTGTGGCAGAAGAATGCGGCGGATTGCCCGCTTGTAGGGAAGTGGAATGTGTCACCGTCGTCGCTCCCTGCCGTTGTGGGCGGATAGTGTGAGCGATCCGGTGCCCCGGTCGGGAGGTCCGTCCTGCGGTCGGCACCATGACGAGACCCCGCGCCTGGGGGAAGGCGCCGTGGCCCCGACGGAGGATTCAACAACCGTGGACGCGCATGGCCGTGGACGGGCGGACAACATCGATCCCGCCGACCAGTGGGTGCTCAACCCGCAGACCGGCGAGTACGAACTGCGACTGAGCCATCCCGCTCCGCAGTCACCGCCGGTGCCGAGCCCACGCCGTCCGGCCCCTCGCGAGGGGGGTGTGCCGCGTGACCGCACCGCGCACGAGAGCGGCTACGGCAGCGAGGCGCCCGCCCGGCAGCGTCCGGGCCGCGACGTGCCGCAGCCGCGCAGACGGCGCGCCGAACCCGAGGATCCGGAGCCCGGCCGCCGCCGCGGCCGCCCCAAGAAGAAGAGCAAGGGCAAGAAGATCCTCGCCTGGACCGGCGGCACGCTGGCCTTCGTGATCGTCACGACGGCGGGCTTCGGCTACTGGTACATCCAGGACCTCGAGGACAACATCAGCAAGACCGCCTGCGGCGGCGACGCCTGTTCGGACTCGTTCTCCGCGGACGAGGCGTTCAACCTCCTGATCATCGGCACCGACAAGCGGACCGGGGCAGGCAACGCCGGCTACGGCGACAAGAACAGCCCCGGCCACGCCGACACCACGCTGCTGCTGCACGTGGCCGAGGACCGCAGCAACGCCACGGTGATGAGCATCCCGCGTGACCTGGTCACCGACATCCCGGACTGCGAGACCACGCTGGAGGACGGCACCACCGAGGTCGTCCCGGGCACGGCGAACACCCGCTTCAACGAGAGCCTCGGGCAGAACGGCCGGGACGCCAGCTGCACGGCGCGGACCGTCAAGGAGTTCACCGGCATCCAGGTCGACCACTTCATGGTGGCCGACTTCAACGCCGTCAAGACGCTGACCACGGCGATCGACGGCGTCGAGGTCTGTGTCGAGGAGGCGGTCGACGACCCCAAGTCGCACCTGAAGCTGCCGGCCGGCAAGTCGACCATCGAGGGCGAGGAGGCCCTCGCCTTCCTGCGCACCCGGTACAGCTTCGGCAACTCCGGCGACCTGGACCGCATCAAGGCCCAGCAGCAGTTCCTCGGCTCGATGATGCGGAAGATGTCCTCGGGCGACACCCTCTCCAGCCCGACCAAGCTCAACAACCTCGCCCAGGCCGCGACCAAGGCGCTCACGGTCGACGCCGCGATCGGCAAGGTCTCGGTGCTGAAGGACATGGCACTGGAGATCAACGAGGTCAAGCCGAAGAACATGTCCTTCATGACGGTCCCGGTCATCGACAACCCGGCGGAGCCCACGCCGGTCACGGTGGTGCCCGACCCGTCGAAGGCCCCGCAGGTCTTCCAGATGATCCAGGAGGACGTCTCCTTCACCGAGGTGAAGAGGAAGAAGAAGGAGCAGAAGGACGCCGAGGCCGCCCGGCTCGAGGGCAGCAAGGCTCCGGCCTCCGAGGTGCGGGTGCGGGTGCTCAACGGCAGCGGCAAGAGCGGCGCCGCCCAGTCCACCCTGACGTGGCTGCAGACCCAGCAGGGCGTCAGCAGGTCGGAGAACGGCGGCAACGCCGACGCGACGCAGAAGAAGACGACCCTCGAGTACGCCCCGGACCAGGCCGACCAGGCCCGCGCGCTGGCCGCCATGATGGGCCTGCCGGGCTCGGCGCTCAAGGAGGGCGAGAGCACCGACAACGCCCAGGGGATGCCGACCATGACCCTGATCCTCGGCAAGGACTTCAAGGGGGCGGGCGTGCCGCTGACCGCGCCGACGGAGGCGCCGGAGGGCGTCGACAAGTCCACGGCGGACAAGGCCCAGTGCGCCAAGTAGGGGTGGGGCGCGCCCGGTAGGCGGGAGCCGGGCAGCGGTCCGGGCTGCGGGCCGGGCACGCGCCGGACACGGGCGTGCGGGAAGTAACAGCGTTTACCGCGCAACGAATTGGCCGCCTCGCGCATCTCACAGACGGGATTGCGCGGGGCGGTCCCGTAGGCGGAGACAGGTGGGGAGGCACATATGGCAGAGACGCGTGTGCGCGGTGAGGACCGGCGCCGCGGCTCCGCGGGGGGCGCGGCCGACCTGGGGTGGGACGACAGCCTGTACGAGGCGGACCGCCCGGGGGACGGACCGGCCGGCCG
>NZ_JACADT010000696.1:0-3049 GCF_013421635.1 Streptomyces sp. UH6
CACCGAGCAGGGCGAACTGGAGCGCCGCCAGGACGGCGTCGACAAGCGCGTCGCCCACCTGCACCTCACCGCGACCTCGCGTCGCCGGATCGCCGAGGTGCGCGAGCTGGAGGCCGGCGTCCTCGCCGAGGCGCTGCGCGCGCTCACCGACGGCGAGCTGGACGCGCTGGGCTCCGCGCTGTCGGCCCTGGGATCCCTGGAGCGCGCCGTTCGCGACGGCGGCTGAGGGCCCCACCGCCCCGGTCGCCCGCAGGGGCGTTCCCCGTCCCCTTTTCCCCGGCGGTGCCGCCGGCCTGTTCCAACGGCGCCGCCGCGGCATCCCTTCGTCCCGGACACCACCACGCCGGACGACCGGCAGGACGCCGCTCGTCCGGGCGGTGTTCGCGGTTCCCCCTCCCCCAAGGCAAAGGCTCGATCCTCCATGGCTTCCACACTCGTGGACCCGTCCCCGCCGGCCGCCGCGCCCGCCCCACGCCGGGGCAACCCCTGGCTCGCCCTGATCGCGGTGTCCTTCGGTCTGCTGATGGTGCAGCTCGACGGCTCGGTCGTCGCCATCGCCAACCCGGCGATCGGCCGTGACCTCGGCGCCAGCACCGCCGAACTGCAGTGGGTGACCAACTCCTACCTGCTGGCCCTCGCCGCCTCGATGATTCTCGGCGGCAAGCTCGGCGACCGTTTCGGCCGGCGCTTCCACTACCTGGCGGGCATCGGCGGCTTCGTCGTCACCTCGGTCGCCATCGGCCTGTCCGGCAGCATCGAGACGGTCATCCTCTTCCGCGCCCTGCAGGGTCTGTGCGGCGGCATCCTGATGCCCAACACCCTGGGCATCCTGCGCGCCGTCTTCGCACCCCGGCGTTTCCCGGTCGCGGTCGGCATCTGGGGCATGGTCTCCGCCGTCTCCACCTCCCTCGGCCCGATCGTCGGCGGCCTGCTCGTCGAGAACGTCGGCTGGCAGTGGGTCTTCCACCTGAACGCGCCCATCGGCGTCGTCGCGCTCCTGTTCTCCGCGTGGGTGCTCGCCGAGTCCAAGAACCCCACCGGCCGCCACCGGTTCGACGTCGTGGGCGTCGTCCTGCTGGCCGTGGGCCTGCTCGCCCTGGTCTACGGCATCGTCAAGGGCGAGACCTGGGGCTGGACCTCCGCCGGCACCCTGGGCCTGCTCGCGGCCGGTCTCGCGGTCCTGGTGCTGTTCGGGCGGTACGAGACCCGTCAGGAGCACCCGCTGCTGCCGATGCGCCTGTTCCGCAACCGCTCGCTGACCATCGGCGCGGTGATGACGGTGCTGAACTTCTTCGTGATGCTCGGCGGCATCTTCTTCATCATGCTGTACCTGCAGAACGTCCGCGGATACACCCCGGTGGAGGCCGGCGTGGCCACCCTGCCGATGTCGCTGGCCTCGCTGGTCGCGTCACCGCTGGGCGCCCAGCTGAGCCAGCGGCTCGGCGCGCGGGTCTCGGTCCCGGTCGGACTGCTGCTGTCGGCCGTCGCGATGTTCTCCATGCTGACCTGGACCGTCGACTCGTCCTACGCCACCATGTGGGTCCCCTACATCGCGATGGGCCTGGGTGTGGGCATCGTGCTGCCGGCCACCGCCGACACCATCATCGGCAACGCTCCGGTGAAGGACGGCGGCGTCGCCTCGGGCCTGCAGTCCACCATGCTGCAGATCGGCGGCGCCCTCGGTACCTCGGTGCTGGTCTCGGTCATCGCCGGCCGGGTCGGCTCCTCGCTCTTCGCCGAACTCACCGGCGCGGGCGTGCCTCCCGGCGTGGCGCACGGACTGGAGAAGGCGCAGGACGCGGTCACCATGGGCATCGCGCCCGTCTCCCCGGAGATGACCGCCGAGATCAGGGCCGCGGTCGTCGAGGGCGCGGGCCAGGCGTTCGTCAACGGGCTGCACGCCGCCGTGATCGTCACCGGAGTCCTGTGCGTCCTCGGCGCGGTCGTCGCCGGCGTCGGCATCCGGTCCCGCGTCCCGGCGGAGGAGCAGGCGGCCGCCGCGGAGGCCGCGGCGCGCTGACGCGCGGCACGAGGGAAAGGGCGACGCGCCCCGGGGGACGCCCCCGGGGCGCGTGCGCCGTTCCTCCCGGCCGGCTCCGGGCGCGTCGCCGGATCGCCCGAACCTCGCCGCTCCCGCCCCGCGCGTCGATTCGGCCGAACGGGTGAGCGCACGCCACAATGGGGGCCCAGCAGACGATCCGGACACGAGGCGGGGGACCCACGGTGATGAGCAGGCGCAGGCACGACGTCACCGATGAACAGTGGGAAGGCCTGGCCGAGGTCGTCCCGCTGCGGGGCCGGGACGCCTGGCCCTCCCAGGTGGACCACCGGGCGCTGCCCGCGCAGGCCACCGAACCCCGCCGCCGCTTCGTGGTGCTGAGGGTCAACGTCTTCGCCGACGCCCGTGAGGTCGCCGAGACACTGATGGCGGGCGCCCCGGTGCTGCTCGACCTCTCCGGCGCCGAACCCGACGTCGCCAAGCGTGTCCTCGACTTCTCGACCGGCGTGGTCTTCGGCCTGGCCGCCTCCATGCACCGGGTCGACCGGAACGTCTTCCTGCTCACCCCGCACGGTGTCGAGGTCCAGGGTCTCATCGAGGGTCTCGGAGGCGGGAACTCCCGCTCCCGGCAAGGGTGATGCCGGCGGTGCGCTGGGGGTGACACCCCCGCGGCCGCTGACCGTGTCCCCCGATCGTAGGAAGGCTCACGGGGCGGAACGGTTCGCCGACCCGGGTCCCGCCTACGGTCCGCTCATGACCGTGTCCATGCCGTCCGACGCCCCTTCCCCCTCCCCGTTCCCGCACGAGGCGGAGGAGGCGTGGGTACCCGCCCAGCGTGCCGTCGCCGGCCGGGCCCGCGTCACCGAACTCCGGCTGTCCGCCTTCGCCTCCCACCGGGGGCTGCGCGTCCCGCTCGACGCGCCCTTCACCCTGGTCGCCGGACCGAGCGGCAGCGGCAAGTCCGGTGTCCTGCGCGCCTACGAGGCACTGGCCCGGCTCGCCGCGGGGGCCGAACTGGGCGAGACGTTCCCCGACGCCCCGTCCTGCGTC
>NZ_JACADT010000697.1:0-3038 GCF_013421635.1 Streptomyces sp. UH6
GGGCCGGCGGTGCGCCGCCCGCCTTCCGGGCGGGCCGCCTGAGCCTCCGTCAGCACGGATATCAGCAGGCCGTCGTAGTTGGTCACGACGCGGGCGAACTGACCGTGGTCCCCGCGCAGGGCCAGGCACAGGCCGCACAGGTGCGCCATCCACTCCGCGGCGAGCCGTTCCCCGAGCCGGTGACGGCAGGGCCTGACCATTCCGAACATCGTGACTCCCCCTCAGACGCCCGCCCCGTCGTGGCGCGGGTCTCCTGCGCCCCCTGTATCTGCGGGCGACTTCGGAGATCGTAATGGGGTAGGTGGTTCACCCGGAGGCACCACAACTCACTCGTTCGCCGCGAAGAATATTATTTCACTCCCAATCAGCACTCGTGTAGGACAAGTCCCTTGGGATACACGGACTCTGTACGTATCCACCGGGCACCGGTACCGTCACAACCCCCCTGCGCGGTGTCCGTCCACTTGGCACGATGTCCGACTCATGGACGACCATAGGGAAGCGGAAGCGAGAGAGACCGCAGCGAGAGGAGGCGTCCATGGGATCGGTGCGCAAGGCGAGTGCCTGGCTTGGCCTCGTCGACGACAGCGATGACGAGCGCTACTACGAAGACGACGACTACGCCGAGGGCCCGGAGTCCGAGGACGCCTGGGTCACCGACCCGCGGGTGAAGGTCGCGGCCGAGCCGGCCGAGGCCAGAGGCCGGCGGATCGGCACCATCACTCCCGACAGCTTCCGGGACGCCCGCGCCATCGGTGAGCTCTTCCGCGAGGGCGTGCCGGTGGTCATGAACCTCACCGCGATGGACGCCACGGACGCCAAGCGGGTGGTGGACTTCGCCGCCGGTCTGATCTTCGGTCTGCGCGGCTCCATCGAGCGCGTGGCCAACCGGGTCTTCCTCCTCACGCCCGCCAACACGGAGATCGTCAGCGGCGAGGCCGCCCCGGGCGCCCGGGACGCCTTCTTCAACCAGAGCTGAGGCAGGGCCGCTCACCGGCGGGCCGTGACCGGGAACCGGTGAGCGCCCTGCTGCGTCCGTCCCCCGTCGCGGGCGCGCACGGCGGTCCCGCCGGCCGGCTCCCGGCCGTCAGGCCGAGACCCTCGGCCGTCGCGCCGGCGTCCCCTTGCTCTTCTTCTCCCGGGGCGACGGCACCCCGGCCTCCGCCTCCTGGGCGGCCCCGGCGTCCTCGCCGAGGTGACCGTCGCGGTCCAGCTTCTCCTCGCGGTCCAGGTGGTCGTCGCGCATCTCCCGCGGCAGGCGCAGCGCCGCCACCGCACCCAGCAGGAGCAGCCCGGCGCTGACCACCAGCGTCACGTGCAGGCCGTGCACGAACGCGTCCCGCGCCGCCGTCCGCAGGGTCTCCCCCACCGCGCCGCCGAGCCCGTGCGCGACCTCGTAGGCCTCCCCGATGGAGTGTCCGGCCGCTGTCGAGGCCTGCCCCGGCACGCCCGGCACCGATGTCACCCCCGGCGCGTAGGCCGCGTTCATCACGCTGCCCAGCAGGGCGATCCCCAGCCCGGCGCCGAGCTGGTACGAGGTCTCGCCGATGGCCGCCGCGCCGCCGGCCTCACGTTCGGGCGCCTCGCTCAGCATCGACTCGTACGCCCCGAAGAGCGTCGTCTCCAGCCCCAGTCCCAGCAGCACGAAGCCGCACAGCAGCAGCACCGGGTCGTCCTCGGCCCCCATCGGCAGGAGCGTCAGCACGGCCGCCGCGGTGAGCACGAAACCGGCCGCCACCATGACCCGCGGTCCCAGGACGCGCAGCAGCCGCGCCCCGGCGAGGCCCGCCGCCATGGCGGCGAGCGTCAGCGGGAGCATCCGCAGTCCGGTCTCCAGCGGGGAGAGACCCAGCACCAGCTGGAGGTACTGCGCCGCGATGAGTTCGAGGCCCACCAGTGCCAGCATCGCCAGCACGATGCAGCCGATGGACGTCCCGAAGGCCGGCCGCGCGAACAGCCGCATGTCGATCAGCGGGTGCTCGCGCCGTCGCTGCCGCCGCGCGAACAGCACCAGCAGCAGCACGCCTCCCGCCAGCGGACCCCAGGTCAGCGGCGACTCGGGCGAGACGCCGCCGCCCAGCCGTTTGACGCCGTAGACCGCGCCGAAGAGGCCGGCCGCCGCGGTGAGGGCGCCCGTGACGTCCCACGGGCCCTGGCGGTCGCCCCGCGACTCCGGCAGCAGCAGCCGGCCGACCGGCAGGGCGACCAGCATCAGCGGAATGTTGATCAGGAAGACCGAGCCCCACCAGAACCGCTCCAGCAGGAAGCCGCCGAGCAGCGGTCCGACGGCCGCGCCCACCGCGGCCACCGCGCTCCACACGCCGATGGCGAGCGCCCGCTCCCTCCGGTCCGGAAAGACCTGGCGGAGCACGGACAGGGTGGCGGGCATGATCATCGCGCCGCCGACGCCGAGCAGCGCACGCGCCGCGATCAGCACCTGCGCGCTGTCGGCGCAGGCCGCGACGCCGGAGGCCAGGCCGAACAGCGCGTAGCCGAGGAGCAGGATCCGCCGGCGGCCCACCCGGTCGCCCAGGGTGCCGAAGAGGATCAGCAGCGAGGCGCAGACCAGCGGATAGACGTCCACGGTCCACAGCAGTTCGGTGGCGCTCGGCCTGAGGTCCTCGGTGACCGCCGGCACCGCGACGTGGAGCACGGTGGCGTCCACCGCGACGAGCAGCAGGCTGACGCAGAGGACCACGAGGACGACCCAGCGGTTGGCGCCGGCCCCGGTCGCCCGGCGGGCACGGCGCCTCGTGGCGTCCGTGCCGGACGCGGTCGTCCCGGACATGTGCGTACCTCCCAGAATCTCTCGCGTCCGGCGGCCCCCCGGGCCGCTCGACCGGCCCACTCGACGAAGACGAGTGGTTCGCCAGCGTACGCGAGTTCGCGCCGGTGACATGTGGTGGAGTTCTCACCCCGGTGCGGGCCGGTTGTGGCGTGCGCCACTGCCATGGGCATGTTCAACGGCACGGGCCGGACGGGTGCCCGCCGCGGCCGATAATCGGGCCGTGACCGATCTCGACACGCACGCCGCGCGT
>NZ_JACADT010000698.1:0-3017 GCF_013421635.1 Streptomyces sp. UH6
AGTGTTCAGCGGTTGCTGCGGGTGCGGTCCTCACCCTGTATCTGACCTGCTCAAGCTGAGGTTGGAAATAGCTCAGTGTCGCGCCGCCGGAGGTAGGTAAGAGCTACGAGAGCACGCTCGGTCGGAGCTTGCACCGACGGTCACGCGCACAGTTGACGATAAGCATCGTGACCCACTCGACCAGCGTATGGGGCATGTCGAGTGCGATGCCCCTGAGAAGTCATCTCAATTGGTGATCGAGCCGTCTGCGAGAGTCAGCAGTCAGGCGCAGATGCGGCGCACTTGACCGAGCTGTGAGACTTGCAGCATGGACATGGGGCGTGAGTCACGGTGGGAAAAGGACGCAATGACGGTGGAGATCGTCTTCGCCCTGGTGACTGCCGCCGTGCTGGCTGGCGTCGTTTTCGCTGTCGTCTGGACTCTCGTCCAGGCCCTTGACCTCTCCGGCTCGGCGGAGAAGCGTGTGTTGGCGGGGGGCGCACTGTTCGGAGCAGTGGCCGGAGTGTGGCGCCTGGTTCGGGTCCTGCTTCGATTCGACAGGCAGCGACGAATGGGCCACTGAACCCTTTCAGCGTGGCCACTGATCGGGTGACGGGCCGGTGTCCCGCAACGCACGAGGCTCCTGTGCCGTTGAAAGGGGTGTTTGCGTCGCAACTCATCAGTGCGGGAGCCTTGTTGGCTCCCTGTCCTGCCTCACTCGACCTGCCTCACGCCCTGGTCGAGTGCGTAACCATGCTCATCGTCACCCGTGAGGGTGACCGTCGCTGCAAGCTCCCGCCCCACCAGCGTGCTCTCGTCGTCCTGATCTACCTGAGGCGGCACGACCCGCTCACCCAGATCGCCGCCGGCTTCGGCATATCCGTCGGCACCGCCCACGCCTACGTCACCGCCGTCACCGGTCACCTCGCCAGCCGGGCTCTGGGCCTGCTGCGGGTCCTGCGGGAGACCAATCCCGGTCACGTCCTGCTCGACGGGGCGCTCGCCGAGTGCGACCGGGTCGGCGACAGCCGGGTCGACTTCGCCCACAAGCGCCGCCGCCACGGCGTGAACGTGCAGGTCGGCCCACGCCGCGGTGCGTGGACCGCCTCGCTCAATTCCACCGACCAGACATCGTCGAGCCAGGCGTAGTGGCACTGGGTGGCGTAGTGACGTCCTGCATGTTCTGCCGTGGTCGCCGACTGCGGTCGTTGCCGATGCGTCGCAGTGCGGACAGGCGACAGTGAGGAAGGAATCGGTGAAGTCGTCCAAGGCCTAGAACCACAAGGGCTGGCCGTCGAACGCGAGCATGGCCCGCAGCAGGCGCAGGTAAGACCCTTCCGTCCAGGCCGGACCGCAGCCGGGCGGTGGCCATGGCGGGAAGGTCGGCCAAGGCCGCGGCACAGCGGGCGACTCTTTCGTCGGCGCCGTGATGTTGAAGGAGGCCACTCGCTATGGCTCCGGCCAGACCGAGAGCCCAGTCCCCGGCGCCCTCGGTCTTCGCGATATCAGCCAGATGCGGCAGTGCGGCGATGCTCGCCGGGGTGATCGTCCCCTGGTGGCACAAACGCTCCCAAAACCCGTCGATGGCCTCCTGGTCACGACCGATGGCTCGATCTAGCAGCCCGGGTATCGCGTGCGCCAGACCGTACGCGTCGTGGAGTGTGGACCAGTCGATCATCCGGTGATTCAAGCACGCTGCCGAACGCCTCCTCGACAGCCTGGGCGAGGTCGGCGGCGGTGATGCAGGTGGCCGTGAGCTGTCCGAGTATGGGCGAGTGTCTGCTTGCCGAGCGCATCCTCGACAAGTTTGGGCTGACGGGCCCACTCGGTGCGGAATACCTTGCGCAGCCGCTCGGCGCCCGCCTCGATGCCGCGCTCGCGGCCCGCACGCTTGAAAGCCGCCGTGATCTGGGTGCGAGTCAAGCTCGCGGCCTTGGACAGTATCGGCGCGAGCTTCATCAGCTCGTGGGCCTCCGGTCGGCGCAGGCTGTTGTCCCACTTGGTGAAGGCGTCCAGAGCGGCGGGGCAGTGCTCACGCAGGGCAACGTCGTGCCTGGTCGTTTACGGGACAAGCTCAGGGCCGGCCGTCGGGCGAGGTTGTTGCGCTTCTCGGATATGAACGGCACCACGCACCGCACCCTCGCCGAGGAGGGCGATCCCTTGTCGTCTTCCGTTCCCGTCACCCGTACGGCCCTGGCGGTGTCGTCCATCGCGCTGCCCCTGCGCCCGGGCTCTCGTCCCGGCTTTCGGGGTGTCGGGGACGCAAGGCGGTCCCCTTGGCTCCGTCCCACCGCCACCGTTCGCGCCAGAATGGAGCACACAGGACGAGAATCCCGGGCGAGCTCGCGGAGGCGCAGTGATGCAGCAGCACGCCGACAACGGTGCCGGCCACACGACGGACGCCGCCGAGGATCCGGAACCGTACGACGACGAGGTCTACGACGACGCGCTGGACGAAGGCCATGACGCCGGAGCAGAGCCGCTCGGCCATGAGGCGGCGCACGAAGGCAGGGTGGTCCGGGGCGGCGACGCCGCGGAGGGACGGCCGGCGCAGGAGCGGAGCCCTGACGTCTTCCTGGACGTCCCCCAGCTCAAGGTCGACGAGATCGACCTCGACGTGGAGAACCTGCGGGCCCGCGTCTCCCTCCAGGCCGAGGTGCTCGACCTGCTCAAGCTGAACGTGGGGGCCGATGTCGCGCTGGGCCAGGTACACCTCGGGATCTCCGGGGTGGAAGCCCAGGCCCAGCTCAAGGTCCGGCTGGACAACGTCGCGCTGATCATCAACCGGGTCCTCACGACGCTCGACCGCAATCCGCAGATCATCGAGGACCTGGTCCGCAACGTCGGGGCGGCCGTCAACAACGTGGGCCGCGGTGCCGGGTCCGCGGTCGGGGCGGTCGGCGGCGCTGCGGGTGAGGCCGTCGGAGAGGTCGGGCAGGGCGTCGGCGAGCTGGTCGAGGACATCGGCGGGAGCGCGGGAGAAGCCGTCGGCGAGGTGGGCGGAGCGGCCGAGGAGGCCACGCGCCGGGCAGGGGCGA
>NZ_JACADT010000699.1:0-3011 GCF_013421635.1 Streptomyces sp. UH6
AGAGTGCGGCGCATGGGGCTCGGGCTCCTTCAGCCGGAGGACGACGGGCGTCTCCATCCCAGCCGGACCGCCCCGCCGCCGCCCGTCGCGCGACCCCATCCGCGTGATCCGGTGCGCCGAACGAGGGAGGCGAGGCCCGTCTGCCCGGCCTCGCCCCGCTCCGTCTCCCCTCTGCGACACTCCGACGCTCTCGTCTGCTCCGGCTCAGGACGCCCGTCCGGGCGGCGCACCCGCGCCGGGCGTACCGCCCGGCAGGGCCCGCCGTACCGCGGGTGGCGCGGGAAGCGCCAGAGGTGCCGGCACCGGCGTCACGGCCGGCAGTACGACATCCCCGTCGGCCGAGGCCGTATCCCCCTCCGGACGAGGAAAGACAAAATCCTCGTACCAGTCCATGGCCAGCATCATGCAGAGCATCAGAACCGGAATGATCACTACGAGCACCACCATGGGTCCGTCCTCCCAGGGGTGAACGGGGGCGGCGGAGCGCCCCGGGTCTTCTTCAGACTGCCGGACATTCCGGACTCCCGCGCGCCGACGGAACGTGGCCCGGACCACGCGGCCCGCCGGTGTGTCGCCTCCGCCTCCTCGGGTACGCGGGGGCCACCCGAAGATGTGGAGGGAGCCATGCAGCGTGGCAGCGACCGGTTGAGCGTTCACCGGGACGACGAGATGAAGCACGAGCTGAGGGGGCTGCTGCAGTCCGGACATCCCACCCGGACGGAGGAGTGGCACGACCCCGAGCCGGTCGCCGACGACGATCCGGCGGTGGCGGGCGGCACGGAGAGCGTGCGGGAGGCCCCGCTGGAGACGGTGCGGCTGGAACTGGCGCGCATCCTGCGCCGCACGTCGTTCCCGGCGGGCCCTCAGCAACTGGCGCGCACCCTGCGCCGCAACCACGCCCCGGACGCCCTGGTGGAACCTCTGGACCACCTGCCGCACAAGGCCCGCTACGCCAACGTCCAGCAACTCGCCGAGGCGATCACCCGTCCGGAGTAACGCCCGCCGGAGCACGCGGCCGGGGGGGAAAGACCGGGGGGAAGGAAGGATGTGGAACCGAGCATGCGCATCGCATTTCTCACGGCGCCCGAGGGCGTCGAGCAGATCGAGCTGACCAAGCCCTGGCAGGCGGTGACCGACGCCGGGCACGAGGCCGTCCTGGTGTCGACCCGCTCCGGCGAGGTCCAGGGGTTCAACCACCTGGACAAGGCGGACACCTTCCCCGTCGACAGGACGGTGGACGAGGTCTCGGCCCAGGAGTTCGACGGGCTGGTCCTGCCGGGCGGCGTCGCCAATCCGGACGCCCTGCGGATGGACGAGAAGGCCGTCGGACTGGTGAAGGACTTCTTCGAGCAGGGCATTCCGGTCGCCGCGGTCTGTCACGCGCCGTGGACGCTGGTCGAGGCCGGCGTGGTCTCCGGCCGGGAGGTGGCCTCCTGGCCGAGCCTGCGGACCGACATCGCCAACGCCGGCGGCACCTGGGTCGACGAGGAGGTCAAGGTCGACACCAACGGCCCCAACGTGCTGGTCACCAGCCGCAAGCCGGACGATCTCGACGCCTTCGACGAGGCCCTGCTGCGCGAGTTCGGCCGGCGGGCGGGGTAGACGGGCGACCCACGGACGTGAGGAGGGGCGGGCCCGGCGGGCCCGCCCCTCCTCACGTCCGTCCCCGGTGCCGCGCCGGGGGCCGGGGACGTCCCTCAGCCCCGCGGCTGCCCCGGGTCACGCTCGCGCGCGCCCTCCCGGGTGCGCCCGGCGGAGACCGGCCGGCGCGGATGGCGGCGCAGGTACTCGCCCTCCAGCTGCGCCATCCGCTCGTTGTGGGTGCGCAGCGCGTCGCTGGACCCGTGCAGCAGCGTGTCGTGACGTGTGCGGTGGATGGTCTCGAGTTCCTTCATCAACTGCTGGTCGTCCAGCCGGTCCGGTTCGACTCCTGCCATGGCGGCACCCCGTTCCTCGTGTTCCTTCATGGGGCACGGGTACCCGCCTGGGACACGGATCCGACGCACGAGGAAGACAACCACCCGACCGACACCGGACGCGGAACCATGGATCTCGCATTTCTTCAGCCCCTGTACGAGCGCCGAGGCCCGTGGGCCTCGGTCTACGTGGACACCTCGCACCACACCCAGGACACGCCGCGCGAGCGGCGCCTCATGGCCCAGGCGGTCGCCCGTGAACTGGCCTCGCAGGGCGCGGACGAGGCGACCTGCGAGGCGGTGCGCACGGCGGTCGACGAACTCCAGCACTCCACCGAGCCGCACGGGCGGGCGCTGTTCGCCCACGACGGCGAGGTGGTCCTGGACCCGTCGCTGGCGCGTTCCCCGCAGCGGGAGATCACCGCGGTGTGGGCGCCGCTGCCGCACGTCTCGCCGTTGCTGAACCTGCTGGGCGAGGATCCCACCTGCCTGGTGGTCTACGTGTCCCGGCGCGGCGCCGACCTCGAGCTGCGCACCGCGCTGGGCAGCTCGGACGCCGGTGAGGTGGTCGGCCGCCAGTGGCCGTTGCACCGCACGGCGTCCTCGGACTGGTCCGAGCGGCACTTCCAGCTGGCGGTGGAGAACACCTGGGACCAGAACGCGGCGGAGATCGCCCGCGAGGCGGCCTCCTGCCTGGAGGAGACGCGGGCGGACCTGGTGATCCTGGTCGGCGAGGACCGGGACCGGCGGGCCGTGCGGGAGCATCTGCCCCCGCAGGTGCGGGGGCACGCCGTGGAGGCCTCGCACGGGAGCGGGAGCCGCCTCCTGGAGGAGGAGGTGGAGGACCTGCGCGCCACCCACGAACGGCAGACGGCGGAGACGGACCTGGGCAGGTTCCTGGCCGCGCGCGGGCGGGACCCGCAGGGCGGCGCCGGCGCCGTCGAGGGGGTGCCCGCGCTGGTGGAGGCCGCGCGGGAGCACCGGATCGACGAGCTGCTGGTCAATCCCGACGGGCCGGACGCGCACCGGCAGATCTGGATCGGCGAGGAGCCGGACCAGCTGGCCGTGCGGCGCACCGACCTGAGGATCCTGGGC
>NZ_JACADT010000007.1:0-34861 GCF_013421635.1 Streptomyces sp. UH6
ATCCACGACACGCCGTACTCCGTCGGCGCCGTCGACTACACCGGCGACATGCCGGTCCTCCTCGGCCCCGACGGGCCCTCGCTCGGCGGCTTCGTCTGCCCGGCCACCGTCGTCACCGGGCAGCGCTGGAAGCTCGGCCAGCTCCGGCCCGGCGACACCGTCCGGTTCGTCCCCGTCACCACGGAGTCCGCCGCAGCGCTGCGCCGCGCCCCGGCCACCGCACCGCGCGCCGACCGCGGGCCGGTCGTCGACGGCGGCGTCCTCGCCCGCCTGCCGGAGACCGGCACCCGCCCGTCGGTCACCTGCCGGCGCAGCGGCGACGACAACCTCCTCGTCGAGTACGGGCCGATGCAACTGGACCTGGCGCTGCGCATGCGCGTCCACGCGCTGGCGGAGGCCTTGGCCGCCCTCGGCCTCGACGGTGTCCTCGACCTCACCCCGGGCATCCGCTCGCTGCAGATCCAGACGGACCCCGACCTGCTGCCGCAGCGCGAACTGCTCGAGGTGGTGCTGCGTGTGGAGGAGGGGCTGCCGGCAACCGACGAGCTGGTGGTGCCCAGCCGGGTCGTGCACCTGCCGCTGTCCTGGGACGACCCCGCGACCCGCGAGGCCATCGAGCGCTACGTCGCGGGCGTGCGGGACGACGCGCCCTGGTGTCCGTCGAACATCGAGTTCATCCGCCGCGTCAACGGCCTGGACACCGTCGACGACGTGTACCGGACCGTCTTCGACGCCGAGTACCTGGTCCTCGGCCTGGGTGACGTCTACCTCGGCGCGCCCGTCGCCACCCCGCTGGACCCCCGGCACCGCCTCGTCACCACCAAGTACAACCCGGCCCGCACCTGGACCGCCGAGAACTCGGTGGGCATCGGCGGCGCGTACCTGTGCGTGTACGGCATGGAAGGGCCCGGCGGCTACCAGTTCGTCGGCCGCACCACCCAGGTCTGGTCGCCCTGGCGCCAGCGCGGCGCCTTCGAACCGGGCAAACCCTGGCTGATGCGCTTCTTCGACCGCATCAAGTGGTACCCGGTCGGCGCCGCCGAACTGCTGGAGCTGCGGGCGGACATCGTCTCCGGCCGGTTCGTGCCGAGGACCGAGGAGGGGACCTTCTCGCTCGCCGCGTACCGGGACTTCCTCGACGACAACGCCGCCTCCATCGCCGCGTTCCGCACCCGGCAGAGCGCGGCCTTCGCGGCCGAACGCGACGCCTGGGAAGCCGCCGGCGAGTTCGCCCGCGCCGAGGCGGCCGCGGAGGTCGCCGTGCCGGCCGCCGACATCGAGGTGCCCGAAGGGGGCCGCCTGGTCGAGGCGGATTTCACCGCCTGCGTCTGGCAGGTCAACGTCGAGGTCGGTGACCGGGTGTCGGCAGGTCAGCAGCTCGTCGCCCTGGAGGCCATGAAGATGGAGTCCCCCGTGGCGGCACCCTCCGACGGTCTCGTCGCCGAGATCCTGATCCGGCCGGGCAGCCAGGTCGAGGCCGGGACCGCGCTCGTCGTCCTCGCCCCGGTGGAGTCCGTGGCGGTGGCGTCGTGAGCACCGCGTCGGAGCGGGTGCGGACCGCGTACGCCCGCATCGAGGCGGCGGACCGGCCCGAGGTGTGGATCGACCTGCGCCCGCGCCAGGAGGCGGAGGCCGACGCGGCCGCGGTCGACGCCCGGGTCCTTGCCGGCGAGCGGCTGCCGCTGGCCGGGACGGTCTTCGCCGTCAAGGGCAACATCGACGTCGCCGGTCTCCCGACCACGGCCGGCTGCCCCGCCTACGCGTACCGGCCGCAGGCCGACGCCCCGGCGGTGGCGCGCCTGAGGGAGGCGGGTGCCGTGGTCCTCGGCACCACCAACCTCGACCAGTTCGCGACCGGTCTGGTGGGCACGCGCAGTCCCTACGGCGCGGTCCGTAACGCCGTCGACCCGGCGTACGTCTCCGGCGGCTCCTCCTCGGGCTCGGCGGTCGCCGTCGCCCTCGGCCTGGTGGACTTCGCGCTCGGCACGGACACCGCGGGCTCGGGCCGGGTCCCGGCCGCCTTCAACGGCATCGTCGGACTCAAGCCGACCCGTGGCCTGGTACCGACCGAGGGGGTCGTGCCGGCCTGCGCCTCCCTCGACTGCGTGACGGTGTTCGCCCGCACGCTCGCGGACGCGGAACGCGCCCTGTCGTTCATGTCGGCGCCGTCGGGACGCGCGCTGCCCGCCCTGCAGCCGCGCCGCCCGGGCCCGTGGCGGATCGGGGTCCCCCGGCCCGGGCAGCTGGGCGAACTGGACGGCGGCTGGGCGGAGGCCTACGCGTCGGCGGCCGCCCGCCTCGCCGACGCGGGCGCGGAGCTGCTGCCCGTGGACCTGGAACCGTTCACCGAGGCGGCGGCGATGCTGTACGAGGGGGCCTTCGTCGCCGAGCGGTACACCGCCGTCGGGGCGTTCGTCGACGCGCACGCCGGTTCCGCCGACCTCGACCCCACGGTGGCGGGGATCATCTCCCGTGCCCGCGACGTCCCGGCCCACCGGCTGTACGCGGACCTCGCGCACCTCTCAGCCCTGCGCGCCCGGGCCATGGCCTCGATGGGCGAGGCAGACGCGTTGCTCCTGCCGACGGCTCCCGGGCACCCGACCCTCGCGGAGGTGGCGGCCGACCCGCTGGACGCCAACGCCCGGCTCGGCCGCTACACCAACTCGGCCAACCTGTTCGACCTGGCGGCGGTCGCCGTCCCGGCGGGCGAGGTGAGCGGGCGGCCGTTCGGCGTCATGCTGGTCGGCCCGGCCTTCACCGACGAGCGGCTGGCCCGTGTCGCCGCACTGCTCACCGCTCCGCCGGTGCACCTGGCGGTGGTCGGCGCGCACCTGTCCGGGCAGCCGCTGAACGGACAACTGCTGGCGCTGGGCGGCCGGTTGGTGCGGACCACCACGACGGCGCCGGTGTACCGGCTGTACGCGCTGGACACGACCCCCCGCAAGCCCGGCCTGGTGCGGGCCGGCGAGGGCGGCGCGGCGATCGAGACGGAGGTGTGGCGGCTGCCCGCCGAAGGGCTCGGCTCCCTGCTCGCCTCCCTGCCGCGCCCGATGACCCTGGGCCGCGTGGAACTCGCCGACGGCAGCTTCGTGCCCGGCTTCCTGTGCGAGCCCCTGGCCCTCAACGACGCCCGCGAGATCACCGCCCACGGCGGCTGGCGTGCGGCCCTGCCCACCCTCACGGAGTGAGGGCCGGGAGCATCCGTCGCAGAACGGCCACTCCCTTCGGACGCGCCGCGACTGCCGTCCGCCGGCCGAGGGCGTGTGTCGCCGCTCGTGGTGTCATCGGCCTGCAGCTCCCCGCGCGAAGGCGGGCAGGCCGGTGACAGAGCCCAGGACGGCCGGTGACACAGTCCAGGACGTGGGAGGCACCCGCGACGGCAACCTGTTCCACGGCGCCGGCGGCACCGGTGGCCGCCGCCGGCGATCACCGCGGGGGTGGTGATCGAAGGCGGCCTTCGCGCCGGACTCCTCCCAGGCCCGGCAATCTTTGCGGTTGCCGGGCAGCGGCTTACCGACGGCGACGACCAGGCGGCTGTCGGCGGCACCTGCCCGATGCCGTCCACCCGCCTGTGGCGCCGGTACCGGAACGTGCGTGGCGACGGCGATCGCGCTTCTCGGGCGGCGGCGTTGATAGCTTCGCACCGTTGCGTCGACGCACCGAGGGAGTCCGAGTCCGCATGATCCGCGCAGGCCGCGAGGCCGCCGACGATGCCCGCGCCGCACAGCTGCTGAACAAGGCCTTGGGTACGTACCGCAACACCAAGACCCACCAGCGGCTCACCGACGCGCTCGTCAGCCGGCCCGGTGCCCGCGCCCGTATCTACGACGAGGAACTCCTCACCCTCCTCGTTCCCCCTCTCCTGGAGCGACGGCGCCCGACCGCCGCGGAAGCGGAAGCCGTCGCCCACGCACGCCGCACCGTCTCCGAGGCCGCCGACCACGACCAGGACCTCCTCGACGCCGAGGAAGCCTGGCACGCCATGCCCCCGGACGACCGTCCCACCCTTCACCCGCCGACATCGCTGCGCGCTTCGGCGACGAGGCGTTCCGCATGCCGGACGGAGATGCCCAGCTCTCCGGCCAGGTCATTCTGGTGATCCGGTAGGGCCGCCACACGGGGCCTTAGGCTGACCGAGTGGCAGGCTTCCCAGGATTCGACGTGCTGCTGAGCCGGCTGGCGGAGCGCCGCGGGCTGTGTGTTGATGACCTGTCCCGCTTGTCCTCCGTCCCGGAGGCTGCGCTGCGGGCGGTGCTGGACGGTGCACCGCCCGGCCGGTCGTTGCTGCGACAGCTCGCTCCTGTTTTCCAGCTGGAGGCCGAGGACCTGTTTGTCATTGCAGGGGTGGCTCTGCCGTTGGAGATGATGCCCCTCGACTCCCTGGCCGGTACGGCTGTGGCTCGCCTCGCTCGGCACGCAGCCCAGTTGCCGCAGGACCAACGCGACCAACTGCGTCGGCTCGCGCAGTCGCTGCCGCAGGAGCACCGCACCCGGCCGGTCCCGGATCCGCGCCCGTATCTGCAGTACCCGCCGGGTCCCGGTGGACTGCTCATGCGCCTGCTCGCCAACCGCAATCTGGGGTGGGCGGCGGGGGCACAGACATTCCTGCCACTGACTGGCCGGTACTGGTCTGCGGCAACGTACGGGCAGGTCGGCCGCGGTCGCATCGGACTCACCCCCGATCTCCTGGCCGACTTCGCCATCGTGCTCGGCATCCGCGTCGACGACCTGGCCGTACTGACCGGCGTCGACCTGCCGGACAGGACAGCGTCCGCGTCCGAGGCCTCCGTCGACGTGACCGGCCTGATCTGGGACGTCCGCCGCCTGACACTGGACCAGATACAGCAGCTGGGCGATATCGCGAAGAGCATGCGTTGAGCCAGGGGGCTACAGCTGATACCAGTCGCCGCCCACTTCGGGGAGGGAGCGGCGACTGTTTGAGCGCACCGTGAGCCGGCTGGGCGGCTTCCCTCGGTTGCACCGCCGGTGGACCTGGGGCGACGTCGCCGTGCTTGCGCTGCACAAAGTACCGGGTCGGCCGCGGTGCCGACGGGATTCGAACCCGCGGACGGACAGGGGCAGGCCCGCCCCGTCTCCGTCAGTCGCCGTGGGCGGGACCTCGTCCACGGCGATCGCAATGGGCCGCTCTGCCACGGCACCGCAGCCTGCGAGAACGCGCGCCATCCCGCTCCGGCTCAAGGTAGAGGACCGTCCTGTGCGCGGCGAGCCGTTATCCAGCGCCGACGCCTGCTGCAGCAGGATCACGAGAACGGGAGGCGCCCTGAAGGCCGGGCTTGCTCGGTCGAACAGGGTCAGGGAAGTTGGCCGGCAGGGGCCACCAGCCGTGCTCGGGCCGCGGCTCTCACCGCGGTCGTCTCCATCGGGTCGTCGCGCAGTACGGCGATCCGGCCCAGGGCCTCCGGGCTCGCGGGTGCCGAGGTGATCCCCAGCAGCCGCGTCGTTTCCTCGCAATCCCAGAGGGACTCGGTGTACACGTACTCGAGGCCGTCCCGGTCGATAGCGGCCAGTGCCTCCAGGTACGCGGTCCGCTCGTACGAGTGCGGGGTGCGCATCCAGAAACGCCGTAGAAAGGGAACCGCCGCGGCGGCGTCAGGCCCGAACCGGGCCAGGCGCCGGGCTGTCCGGTCGGGACCGCACCAGGCCCGCGCCGTCCACTGTTCGACGAGTTCGTCCACGAGCCCCGGCAAGATCTCGGGGCCGCCATGGTCGGCCAGAACGTTCGCACCCACCTCAGCCAGCCAGGGGCGGTCTTCCTGCGCCCAGCCGTGCGCCGCCGGGACGGCGAGGGTGCCCAGCCGCTCAACGGCCCGCCACAGTAGCGGCAGGGGCCGCCGGCCGTCCGATGTGCCCAACGAGGGAACCAGCGCGATCAGCCCTTCAGCTGGCTCTCGGCCCGTCAGGGCACGTAGCGCGTCGACCTTCGTGGCACCTTCCGTGCGAGTGTCGGCGAGCAGAGCGAGGAGTTCTGCGGTGCCGAGCCCTGCCAGCGACGGCCGCGGCTCGCACGGACGGCTCTGAACCTCGATACCGAACCGCGTCCACGGCTCGGAGCACCACGGAAGCTCCGCCTCTGCGCCGATCCGGGCCCGTGCGACGTCGCCGAGATCTTCCCACCACGCCGACGGCCAGCCGGCAGACAGCGACTCCAGTACGCGGGCCCAGTGCTCGCCTTGGCGGACATACGCCCGAAGCCCGTCCCTGGCGTCGCCCGATCCGGCGAGAGCCAGCAGCACCAGCACCTCGCAGGCTCGCAAGCAAGCCTCCTCATCCCCCGACAGCTGCTCAACGATAGGCATGGGGGACAGGCCCAGATCATGTACCAGCCGTGCCAGGTACAGAGACCGATCGTCACTCTGGTCCCACCGCCAGTCACGGCGGATACCGTCATACACGAACACGGCGGATCGCCCCGGGTCCTGGCGCGCTCGCACCGCTCCCAGACCACGCCCCCGTTGCAGCAGACCTTCGACGGAGTCGGGGAGGGCGTACGGCATCGCGTACTCATCGCTCATCACCCGGCACCCTGCCCGACCCGGGCATCGATCCGCCACGCGATATCGACGGGTGGTGCTTCGGGCACGTTCAGCAGCAGCGTGTGTTCACTGGTTGTGGCGGCAGTTGGTGATCAGCAGGCTCGTAGATGAGCGGTCACGACGAGTGAGCGAGCCGCTGCCGAATCGGATGCGCTCTGAGCTGGGGTGAGGTGAGCTCCAGAGCCCGGTTGTCCTGTCCGGCAGCCATGTGGTCGAGCCATCGTTCATACCAGGCGAGAAAGTCCGGGGCTGAAGAGACGTTCGGGCCCCAGAAGCCGTCTGCGTTGCCGATGAGCATGCGCCCGGCGAGAGGGCCGGTTATGCCTATGAGGACGAGATCGCTGCAGCCGCGTTCGATGACATGCAGGAACAGGTCACCACGGCGGGTGGGGCGATAGGTGCGGCTGAATCCTCTTGAGCCCGTGCCGGCGTCTCTGGAGTTCATCGTGAAGAGCGTGCAGTCCTCCAACGGGATCAGTCCGTAGTAGGGAGACGCACCACTGCCGCCCAGGTTGGTGAGGAAGTCTCGATAGGGCTGCGGGAGTGCCACGTCATGCTCGGCCTGAAAGGCGTCAACCTGACCCTTGGTGAGGCGGGGGCCGAGACGAAATTCGTGCCGCTCCTCCCCGAAGGAGTGGCTTCGGTTGGGCGCGTAGGGGATGCGTGCCAGCTTGCGTCGCAACCGCGGGATGCGGGAGTCCATGCGAGCTCTTCTCTCGTGTCGCCCGCAATCTATCGCGCGGCACCAGAACTCATCCCGTGAGCAGGAATTGCTTCCTCAGTAGCTGAAAGCCCGCCCGGCCGAACATCTGGCGCGTGAGCATCTTGATGCGATTGACGTGCCCTTCGACGACGCCAGAACTCCACGGCAGAGTGAGGCCGACGCCGGCGCTCGACGAGCCGCTACCGCTGGGACGGCCGCCCCACCACCCGACGCCTCAAGTGATCCATCTGCAGGTCGGCCTCAGCCCCAGTCCTGGAGATGCTGGAGCAGGTCGGCGTCGCCCTCGATCCGCAGCGAGCCGGCCGGGATGCGCATGTACATGACCAGGGCCATTTCGCTTGCCGTGCCGTAGACGGCGGCGGTGGGCTTGCTCCCGGCGGCTTCCGCCGCGGTGAGGCGGGTGAAGCGGGAACCGGTGGCGTCCACCGTCTGGCGCCAGGAGCCGGCCTCGGCTGCGTGGTAGTCCATGGTGGCGGGTTCGCCCGGCCACGGGACCGTGCCGGTGCAGACGGTGGCGAGGAACTCCTCGATGGCGTCGACCGCCTCGGTCGTCGGCAGCTCCTGCGGGGCACCGGAGGCCAGCTGGGCGTCGTACGTGTGGATCAGCGATTCCGCAACGCGGCGGCGGGCCACGGCGGCCACCGTGTGCGGCGAGGCCAGCGGCTCCCACCAGGCCCAGCAGCCCCCGTCCGGGCCGGCCTCGCGCAGAGCAGTGAGCAGCTGCTCCGTCGAGTCGGCCAGCCAGGTTATGAGGGCCTCGCGCTCCCTGGGCGCCGCCAGCCCGTCCTTGCGAGGCCGCTCGTCGCCCGGCGCGGTGTTCAGCACGATGTGGGCCCAGAAGCGGTCCCCCTCACTGAGGTGGTTCGCCAGGTCGTACAGCGTCCAGCCCGGGCAGGACGGGACGTCGGCGTCGAGGCTGGTGGCCGCGGCGACAGCGGCGCGGAACGCGGCGGAACGCTCGTCAATCCTCCGCAGCAGGGTGGGGAGGTGGAGGTGATCAGTCACGCGGCCCTTGTACCACCCGGACCGGGACTCTCGCACTCGATTAAGGCGTCTGGCCGCCGCAAGTGACGCTCGAGGTGGGTGACGGCGGAGTGGCAGTACTCGTGCAGGTCCCAGCCTGTCCCCGGTCCGCGCATGGCGGTGTGCTCATCGAGCAGGGCGCGGGCCTTGGCCGTGGTCGGCGGCCCAAGACATCTCCAGCATGCAGTCCTCGCGCGCCTGCCCTCGGCGGCGGGCCTTGCTGTGGGCGCCCTTGGCCTTGACCGAGCAGCGGCGGGCGGCGAAGTCCAGGTCCTCGATGCTTACGCCGAGCCCCTTCATTCCGCCCCGGCTGCTTCACCGGAAGGTGCGTCAACTGGATTGCGGCCAGGACTTCAGCACACCGGCGATTGCGGCGGCCGTGCACCGCGGGTCGGTGAGGAGGTCCCGCAGCGCGATCACGTCTTCGCGGGAGGGCTTCACGTCCACGTCGGCGGCGTTGAGATACATGACCCCGGTCGCCGCGGCGACGAGGAGGTTGCTGTGCTCCAGCCAGTGGCAGCGACCGAGGGTGTGGACCAGCGCGGCCGCCTTCGCGTAGGGGCCGCGGTAGACGGGTTCCTCGAGGACCTCGGCGCGGTGCCGGGCGATGGCCGCGACCGGCACGCCGTAGTCGTCGGGAGCGGGATCACCGGCTCTCGCGGCTTCGACGACCTGCAGGATCCAGGGGACGTCGACGTGCAGTTCCATCAGGCGGCACGTGTCCCCGGGTGCGGGCGGGGCTGCGTGTCCTCGACCTCGCCGAACACGTCCCGGAAGTCGTCGATGAACCGGGCGGCGGCATCGACGGAGCGCGCCCGCAGACCGCTCGTGTCGTCCTCGACGAGCCGCGCCAGGTAGTCGCCGACACTGAGGCCCAGGTCGGCGGCTCGCCGCCTTGCCAGTTCGGCCACGTCGCTGTCGACGCGTGCCCCAAGCTGTGTCTTCGCCATATCAGGATGGTAACACCTGTTATCGCTTGCGTTGAGGAGTCGAGGCACGTCGTGATCGCGATTGCGGGCGAGGTGGGGAGCGAGGGCGACCTGCAGGTGGTGGTCGGCGCGCTGCTCAGTCTGTCTCTCGCCGGCCACGTTCACGGGGCAGGCGTAAGAAGGTGCTGGGTTGCAAGGGCTACTCTGCCTGTTGGCTGCCCTGCCACGAGAAGGCATTATGCTCCCCGCACCGGCGGGGATGGACCCCTATAATCCATCCACTTGTGATAGTGGCCATGAGTGCTCCCCGCACCCGCGGGGATGGTCCCGTGCCGTTGGCGAAGCCGTACAGCTCGACACGGTGCTCCCCGCATCCATTGGCTTCTTCCTCCGCGGCACGGCGTTCGACCTCTGTCCGGCGCTGATGGGCCAAGGCGTCCTCAGCCACTGCCGCGGATCTCTTCGCAGCGTCAGACGCACCACGAACCGATCAGGACAGGCCAGGCCATGAACCACTGATCAGGAAAACCGTCTGTGACACCCCTGTCCCACAAGCCCCAGGCGTGGTGCGGGTGCGCAGCGGTCCCTGGGCAGGACGGCGGACGGTCTACGTGCCCCTTCCCCTCCCTCGCAGTGCGAGACGAACGGAGGAACGGAGGCGTGGTGGGTGTCAGTGTCCGGTGCGGTCGGTGATCCAGCGGGCGGCGAGCAGTCCGGAGGCGGCGGTGAGTGCGGCGGCGGCCATCACGGTGGCGTTCAGGCCGAGAGTGTCGGCGAGGACGCCGGCGACGAGGGCGCCGGCGGCGTAGCCGATGTCGCGCCAGAAGCGGTACGTACCCAGGGCGTTGACACGCCAGGTGGGGTGGGCGTGGTCGGAGACGGAGGCGATGAGGGCGGGGTAGACCATGGCGGTGCCGAGGCCGAGAGCGATGGCGGACAGGATGCCCGCGAGCAGAGGGCTGTCGAGCAGGGCGAGGGCGAGGACCAAGCCCGCGGCCTGGACGAGCATGCCGGTGACGATGAGGGGTTTCCGGCCGATGCGGTCGGCGAGGTGGCCGGTGGGGATCTGCCCGATGCCCCACAGGATGGGGTAGAGGCCCTTGATGAGGCCGACGGCGGCCAGCCCGAGGCCCTGGTCGGTGAACAGCAGGGGGAAGACGCCCCAGGTGAGTCCGTCGTTGAGGTTGTTGACGAGGCCGGCCTGGCTTGCGCCGCGCAGCGAGCGGTCGCGCCAGGACGTGCGGGCGAACGTGGCCGCCAGGCCGGTCTTCTCACCGGTGGGCAAGGGCTTGGGGTGCTGGGCGAGTTCGAGCGCGACGTGGGCGGCGGTGTCCCGGACGACGAGGGACAGGGCGAGTCCGGCGACGACGAAGACGACGCCGAGGAGTTCCGGCACGGGGCGCAGGCCGTAGCCGGTGGCGAGGTAACCGGTGAGCAGGGCGGTGACGCCGACGGCGGTGTAGCCGGCGGCCTCGTTGAGTCCGGTTGCGAGGCCGCGTCGGGCGGGCCCGACGAGGTCGATCTTCATGTTGACGGTCATCGACCAGGCCAGGCCCTGGTTGAGGCCGAGCAGGACGTTCGCGGCGACGATCCAGCCCCAGGACGGTGCCCAGGCGAGCATGAACGGAACGGGGACCCCGATCAGCCAGCCCGTGAGGAGGAGCTGCCGGCGGCGGAAGCGTGCCGTCAGGGCGCCGGCGGCAAGATTGGTGAGGGCCTTGGTAAGACCGAAGGCGATGATGAACGAGAAGACCGCCAGGTCACTCGTCAGGCCGAAGACGTCGGTGCCGATGAGCGGGACGGTGGTGCGCTCCAGGCCCACCAGACCACCGACGGCCATGTTGACGACGACCAGGAGGGTGAACTGGAGCCGGTTCTCCCGGAGTCCAAGGCTCACGGCGGGTCCGGAGATCCGCTTCGTCGTGGTGTTCGTGGTCATGCGTGGACGTCCTTGAACGGTGCGGGTGCGGTTGTGGCGCTGGTTCGGCCTGCTGCCGGCCGGACCCGGACGCTTCCGGCTGAGTGAGGGAAGGAGGTCAGACGAACGCGTCGATGAGCATGAGGGCGGCGATCACCAGGAGGACGTAGGCGAAGGTCCGCCGCAGCGTGTCGCCGGTGATCCGTCGCGCATGGCGTTTGCCGTCCCAGGCGCCGAGGATCGCGGCCGCGGTGAACGGTGCGATGACGGCCCGGTCCAGGTCCGCAGCGGTTCCGGCACGGGCGGCGAGGGCGGCGAGCGAGTTGACGGTGATGACCAGCAGGCTGGTGCCCAGAGCCCGGCGCATGGGGAGGTGCAGCACCCGGACCAGGGCGGGGACGGCGAGGAAGCCGCCGCCCACGCCCAGGAGCCCGGTCACCGCGCCGAGCCCCGCTCCGGCGGCGCCCGCCTTGACCGGACGCACCTCGCCGACTGCCGGGGCGCGTGCGGGCCGCAGCATGCCTGCGGCGGCGACCGAGGCGACTCCCGCGAAGGCGACGGTCAGCGCCACCTGCGGCAGGCGGCCGGCGGCCGCCCCGGTGAGCATCGCGGGGACGACGCCTGCCGCTGCGAACAGCAGGCCGGTGCGCCAGGCCACGTTGCCGTCCCGGGCGTGTCCGGCGAGCGCGGTCACGGACGTCACGGTGACGATGACCAGGCTGGCAGTGATCGCGTCCGCCGGGCTCAGCCCGAGCAGGTAGGTCAGGGCGGGCACCGCCAGGACGCTGCCCCCGCCGCCGAGTCAGCCGAGGGCGAGCCCGACGACGGCTCCGGCGACGAGCGCGAGGACCAAAGCCGTCATGCCACCGAGCCGCGGTTCCCGCGCGCATCGACGACCGGGTATCCGTGGTCGGCCCACGCTGTCATACCGCCCCGGACGTCCACCGCGTCAAGGCCGAGTGAGGAGAGCAGTTCGGCGGCCTTCCGCGAACGGTTGCCGCTGCGGCAGATCACCACCAGAGGCCGTCCCTGGGCGGCCTGCGGCAGGGCCGCCCCCGCTGCCAGGGCCGAAAGGGGCGCGAAGACGGCGCCGGGTGCGCGCCCGGCGTCCCACTCGGCCCGCTCGCGTACGTCCAGCAGAACGGCGGTGGCGCCGTCGCTCCGGGTGCGCCGGTGGGCCTCATTCACGGAGACCCGCGTTGAATTCCGGGAGAACAAGGACATCACAAGACCTTTCGGAGAAGAAGTGGTGCGGGTGGTAGGGCGGCTGCGGGGTTGGCGGAATCAGTGCCGTGTTACCGGCCCTGCCGCTCAGCCGGCGAGCACGGTCAGGCCGGCTTCGGTGGCGGAGTCGAAGCCGTCGTCGACGGCCACCACGTCACGGCCTGCGGCGTCGAGGAGCGAGGCCGCGATCCCGGCACGCATGCCACCGGCGCAGTGCACCCACACGGTGCCCGCCGGGACCTCGTCGAGCCGCTTGTGGAGCTGGTGGATGGGGATGTGCACGGAGCCCTTGACGTGTCCGGCCGCGCGCTCGGAGTCGCGGCGCACGTCCAGCACGACGACCTTGTCCGTGCCCTGCTCGGCCAGGCCCGCGAAGGTGGAGCGGGGGAAGGACGCCAGCGGGGCGCCGTCGCCCGCCCATTCCCGCGGTGTGCCCGTGGCGGCTGCCGCGGGCCGGTCGATGCCGACGCGGACCAGCTCGCGCTGGGCGGCGGCCAGTTGCTCGGGGGATTCGGCGAGCAGGGTGACCGGCTTGCCCCACGGGATCATCCAGGCGAGGTAGGTGGCGAGCTTGCCGTCCGCCTCGAAGTTGAACGATCCGGCGACGTGGCCCTCGGCGAAGGCGACCCGGTTGCGCAGGTCCACGACCCACTCGCCGGCCGCGAGGCGGGCGGCGATCTCGGCGGCGTCCGCGACGGCCGGCGGAGTCAGGTCGACGGGGGCGGCGCCTGCGGCGTTGGCCGGGCCCATGTGCGCGTAGTAGGCGGGCACGTCCTCCAGTCCGGCCAGGATCTCGGCGACGAAGGTGTCGACGTCGGTGGTGAGCGCCGTGTTGGCGCTCTTCTCCCTGCCGATGGTGGTGGCCTCGCCCTCGGCCTGGGCGGAGGAGCAGAAGCTGCCGAAACCGTGGGTGGGCAGGACGGCCGTGTCGTCGGGGAGCTCGGTGGCCAGTCGGTGGGCGGAGGCGTGCTGGGCGCGGGCCAGCTGCTCGGTGAGGCGGGGTTCGACCAGGTCGGGGCGGCCCACCGTGCCGATGAGCAGCGAACCGCCGGTGAACGCGGCCACCGGCGTGCCCCGCTCGGCGAGCACGTAGGCGGTGTGGTGCGGGGTGTGGCCAGGGGTGGCCACGGCGCGCAGTTCGAGGCCTTCCTCGACCGTCACCACATCGCCGTCGGACACCGGCACACGGGCGAACGAGACGTTGGCGCCGGCCGGCACCAGGTAGGCGGCGCCGGTGATCCGGGCGAGCTCGAGACCACCGGTCACGTAGTCGTTGTGGATGTGGGTCTCCACCACGTGCGTGACCCGCACACCGCGCCGGGCCGCCGCGGCCAGGACCCGGTCGATGTCGCGCGGCGGGTCCACCGCGACGGCCGCCTGGGCGCCGCCCACCAGGTAGTGGCGGTTGCCGAGGCCCTCGAGCTCAATGGTGTCGATGAAGAACACGAAAGCTGTTCCCTTCCTCGAAAATACCCCCCCAGGTATCTGTACGTCCACTGTAGCAAAAATACCCTGGGGGGTATTTCCCCTGTGTGCGAGTACCGCGACCTTGCCGCGGCCGAACGGTGATGACGCCGCGACGATCGTGTGCCGCCGAAGGGCGGTTCTCCGGAACGACGGACACACGGCGGAAGCGGACGGCTGTGGCCCGCGGCGGATCTCCGCCGCGGGCCACAGCCGTCCGCATGGTCACGCCAGGGTGAGGAACAGCTTCTCCAGCTCCTCTTCCGTCGTCGACGAGGATTCCTCGCCGTCGCCCGCGAGGCACTGGCGCATGCCGCTGGCGACGATCTTGAATCCGGCCCGGTCGACGGCACGGGCGACGGCGGCGAGCTGGGTGACGACGTCCGCGCAGTCACGGCCGTCCTCGATCATGGTGATGATTCCCGTGAGCTGTCCCTGGGCGCGGCGCAGCCGGTTGAGAACCGCGGTCACCGCCTCCTGCTCCACCTTCACCGGGTCTCTCCTTCGTGTGCGATGACGTATGGCGTGGGTTGTCCTCCTGGGGGCGCGGTGTCAGGAGCGCAGGCTCAGATGGCGGGTCTTCTCCGGCGTCGTTCCGTCGGCGGTTCGCGTCCGACGGCTGCCGGTCAGCGTCCAGGCCACGGCGACCGTCGCTGTGAGTGCGGCGCCGATCCAGGTCAGGGGGCTGGTCCACACGGCGGCGGGGAGCTGCTGGCTGAGGACGAAGACGCCCATGACGACGACGAACCAGCCGAAGGCCTTGCGCAGGGTGTCCTGGGGGATGCGTCCGGCGAAGCGGCTGCCGATCAGGCTGCCGACGACGGCCGCGGCGGTCACCGTCAGGGCGAGACCCCAGTCGATCTGGACGCCGGCGAGGTGGCCGGCGAGCCCGGAGAACGACTTCATCGCGATGACGAGCAGCGACGTGCCGACCGCGATGCTCATGGGCAGTCCGCCGAGCAGTGCCAGTGCGGGGACGACGAGGAAGCCGCCGCCGGAGCCGACCAGGCCGGTGACCGCGCCCACGACCAGCCCCTCGACGACCACGAGCTTCACGGGCAGCTCGGCGTGGGCGGCCTTGTGCCCGGCCTTCTTGCGTCCGGCGCCCTTGCGGAGCATGGCCGCGGCGGTGGCCAGCATCATCAGGGCGAACGCGACCAGCAGGACGGTGCCAGGGATGTACTCGGCCAGGCGGCCGCCTCCGTAGGCGCCGACCATGCTGACCGCGCCGAAGATCAGTCCGGTGCGCCACCGGACCCGGTGGGCGCGGGCGTGCGGGATCAGCCCGACCAGGCTGGTGACCCCCACGACGAACAGGGAGGTGGCGATGGCCTCCTTGCTGTTCTGACCGGCCAGGTAGACCAGGATCGGCACGGTCAGGATCGACCCGCCGCCGCCCAGGATGCCCAGGCTGACGCCGATCAGGACGGAGGCGGCGAGGACGACGGTGATCACGACCGGTCCCGCAGGGAGGCGACGACGGTGCGGATGTCGGTGCGCGGGCCGCGGTTGTAAGGCAGCTTGGACAGCATCATGCCCATCGCGCAGGTGTTGCTGACGGCGGCGAACGTCAGGCCGGCGCCGATCGCGGTGCCGATCAGGTGCACGCCGGGGACGAAGAAGCCCACGACGCCACTGACCAGCACGACCGAGCCGGCGATCAGGCGGACCTGACGCTCCAGCTCCCAGCGCTCCGGACCACGGTTGACCGGGGCGCCGGAAGCCTCCCAGGCCATCATGCCGCCGTCCAGGACCCGCAGGTTCGGCAGGCCCACCTCGGCGAGCGCCTGCTCGGCCTGCGAGGCACGGGCACCGGAGCGACAGATCAGCACCACGTCCTCGTCCAGGTGGCGGCGCAGCTCGCCGCGGTGCTCACGCAGGGTGTCCAGGGGAACGTTGTAGGCGCCGGGGATGTGACTGGTCTGGAACTCGCCGGGCGTACGCACGTCCAGCAGGCGGGGAGCCGTGCCGTTGCCGATCAGGTGCTGGAGGGCGGCGGGGGTGAAAGCGGTGGCGTTGGCAGTGGTCGTCATGAGAACTCCGTAGGGGTGAAGCGCGCCCGTGCACGGCACGGGCGGGAAGCGGGGGAAGAGACAAATGCCTGGGGGAAGGGCCGGCGCACCCGCGCGGGGACACGGTCAGGGGCATGAACAGCCCCGCGCAGGTGGCACCGGCGGCTCTCGCCGGCCGGGTGTCAGGCGGCGGCGGGCTGGTTCAGCAGGGCCCAGGCGGCCCAGCCGCCGAGCACGTCGGAGACGTCCTCGAAGCCCTGCCGACGCAGCAGGCTGGCGGCGATGGACGAGCGGTGACCGCCCGCGCAGTGCAGGACGAGCGGCCTGTCGCGCGGGATCTCGTCCAGACGAGTCGGCAGTTCGCCGAGCGCGATGTGCAGGGCGCCCTCGATGAAGCCCATCTCGCCGCGCTCGCCGCAGTTGCGGACATCGACCACGACCGGCGGGTTGTCGCCCTCCAGCGCCGCGCGGAGCTGGGCGGCGGTCAGGCGGCTCGCGGGGGCGACCTCGTCGGCCATCGCCTCGAACGTCTCGTCGGGCGAGGTCAGGTATCCGGCGACCCGGTCGAAGCCGATGCGGGCGAGACGGGTGACGATCTCCTCCTCACGGTCCTCCGGCGCGACGACCAGCAGCTCGGCCCCGAGCGGCAGGACGGTACCGGCCTGCTCGGCGAACCGGCCATCGGCCGGAACGTTGACCGCACCGCGCACATGGCCGGCCGCGAACTCCTGCGGGTCACGGGCGTCCACCACCACCGCGCCCGCCGCACGCCGGGCCAGGAAGTCCGCGACGTCCAGGGCCTGCGGTGCGGAGGCCGGGTCGAACAGCTCCCGCTCCCGGCGGTTGAGGTCCGCGTCGTAGGCGAAGTAACCCGGAGCCGCCGACTGCCCCGCCGTGACGATGGCGACGAAGTCCTTCTCACTCATCGGCGCACACGCGTAGTTGGTGGCACGCTGCTCACCGATCGTGGACTGCCGCTCCGTTGACAGGTTCTTGCCGCAGGAGGAACCGGCTCCGTGAGCGGGGAAGACGCGCACCTCGTCGGGCAGGCCCATCAGCTTGTTCTGCACGCTGTCGTGCAGCATCGCGCCGAGCTCGTCGGCGGTGACCCCGACCGAGGCCAGCAGATCCGGGCGCCCCACGTCGCCGATGAACAGCGCGTCGCCGGTCAGGACGCCGTACGGGACGGTGTCCTCGGCGCGCTCGTGGACCAGCACGCTGATCGACTCCGGGGTGTGCCCGGGAGTCTCCATGATCTTCAGCGTGACGTCCCCGAGGCTGATCGTGTCGCCGTCCGCCAGCTTGCGGATCGCGTACTCGGTCTCCGCGCGCCGTCCGTAACCGATCCACGCCCCGGTGCGGGCGGCCATCTCCAGGTGTCCGGCGACGAAGTCCGCGTGGAAGTGCGTGTTGATGACACCGACCACGGTGAAACCGCGCGCCTCGGCGTCGTTCAGGTACTCCGACACGTCCCGGCGGGGGTCGACGACCACAGCCTGACCGGTGGTCTCGTCGGCGATCATGTACGACGCCTGCGAGAGGCACTCGAGGTAGTACTGCGAGAAGAACACGGAAAACCTCCGTCACGGGATGGACTGGATACCCCGGGGGGTATTATTGGGGCCGTGAGGCATCCCTGGGGAAAAGCGGGCACCGGTAACGGGGGGCTGGGTGCCGGGCGAGCCGGTGGCGTCGATGAGGGAGCCTGCAGGCCGGGCTGGAGGGTCGTCCAGTCGCATTGATCCCTGCGACAAGACGCTTTCCCATACCCCCTGGGGTATTACGTCATCGACCGTAGAGGGTCACCGCTCAGGTTGTCAAATACCCCTGGGGGTATCCATGACTCCAGGTTCGAGAGCCCGGCCGGCGGGGGTGCGCGTCCGCTCGGCGAACGCGTTCACCGCCTGGTGCGACACTCCGGCTTTATACCCCTTGGGGTATTATGGGCGGTGAGTGGAGGAGGCTTCCCATGCAGGTGGACGAAGAATCGACCCAGCCGGTACTGAACCGCCTGCGGCGGGCGCAGGGGCAACTGGCTGCCGTGATCGCCATGGTTGAGGCGGGCCGGGACTGCAAGGATGTGGTGACGCAACTCGCGGCGGTCTCCCGGGCTCTGGACAGGGCCGGGTTCAAGATCGTGGCCAGCGGAATGCGGCAGTGCCTCGCCCCGGACTCCGACGCCCCGCCGATGTCGCAGGAAGAACTGGAGAAGCTCTTCCTCGCTCTCGCCTGATCCCCCATCCCTCCGCCCTCTGTCATCCGTACGCCGGGGCCGTCGGGCGAAAGACAGCGTGGGTAGGGCGGCAGTCCGCTGGCGTCGGTTGCGGACGACGAGATCGGTGAGGCCCCTGGAACTGCTGTGAGGCACCGCGGCGGTCAACACCTGGAACGCCCGCCGGGCGGCGGTGCTCTCGTGGCTGGGGCTGGTGCGAGTCGTACGGCTACGACGGCCCGGCGGTCCCGGTCTGGACGAAGCGGCCGGCGGTGCCGGAATCTCTCCGCCCGCCGTCAGTTCGGCTCCGGCCCGAACCGGCGCTTGTACGCCGACGGTGTGATGCCGGTCTCGCGGCGCATCAGCGTGCGCAGATTGGCAGCGGTGCCAAGCCCGCAGCTTCGCGCGACCACCTCGAAGCGGGACTCACCTCGCTCGATCAACCGGCACGCCAGAGCAAGCCGTTCCCCCGTCAGCCACGCCAGCGGCGTCGTGCCCAGTTGCGCCTGGAAGCGGCGATACAGCGTCGCCGGACTGACCGCCGCACGCGCCGCAAGGTCGGACACGGTGAGCGGTGAGTCCAGCCGTTCCTGGGCCCAGGCCAGAACAGGCGCCAAGGACTCGTCCGGCAGGTCGGGCATGGGGCGCTCCACGAACTGCCGCTGCCCACCGTCCCGGTGCGCCGCGAAGACCAGCCGCCGACTCACAGCGTTGGCGACCTCCGCACCGTAGTCGCGGCGGACCACATGCAGCCCAAGGTCGAGCGCGGCTGCGCTGCCTGCCGCGGTGAGGATGTCACCGTCGTCCACGAACAGCACGTCTGATTCGAGCTGGACAGAGGGGAAGCGGGCCCGGAAGGAATCCGCCCATTGCCAGTGCGCGGTGGCCCGGCGCCCATCGAGGACTCCGGCCTCGGCCAGTGTGAAGGCGCCGCTGCAGAAGCCGACCAGGCGCGCACCTCGGGCGTGTGCCCGGCGGACGGCATCGAGCACGGCGGGACGGCGGGGCACTTCGATGTCCGGGCGGTTGGGGACGATCAAAGTGTCCGCCGCGTCGGCCGCTTCCAGGTCGGCGACTCCCGTGAGCGTGAAGAATCCGTCTCGCATCAGAGTGCGGGGCTCGGGGGAGCAGAGCCTGAAGTCGTAGAGATCACGGCCGATCTCCGGTCTGCGCAGACCGAAGACCTCGGTCGCGCAGCCGAGCTCGAAGGGGTTCGAGTTCTCGTCCACGATCACGACGACCCGGTGTACGCCCGCCGCGTGAGCTGCGTGCGAGGATTCTTTCGCCATGTGCAATTCCTAGCACTCACGGCGGTCAAGCGAAACGGCTCAGGATGAGCCCATGAGCAGCGAACCCATCCCCCTCAGCAAGGCTCTGGCCTCCTTCGATGCCTTGTGGAGCCCCCGCATCGTCACGCGCGTCAACGACTACGACGTCCGCATCGCCAAGGTCGAGGGCGAACACATCTGGCACGTCCACGACGACACCGACGAGTTCTTCCTGGTACTCGACGGCGAGCTGTACATCTCCCTGCGCGAGCCCGGCGGGGAGCGCACGGTCCTGCTCCCGCAGGGGGCGGTCTTCACCGTCCCCCGAGGCACAGAGCACAAGCCGTACGCCCCGTCCGGCGCCGCAATCCTCATGTTCGAGCCCACCGGGACACCGACCGTGGGCGATCGCCACGACGAGATCCCAGAGCACGTCGACGCAACAACCGGACACGCACTCAGCACCTGACCCGACAGGCTTCGGACACGCCACTACCCATGGCGTCAGCCTGACGCCGGGTCGACTGCGTTCGCCGACTGCCCGGCAAGAGCGGCGCGGGACTCAATCCTCGGCGGTGTCCGGATCGCGCAGGGGGCACATTCCGCCGGGCAGGTCGGGAAGCTGGAAGGAGTACCGGCCGAGCACGTTGATGTGGTGGCGCACCAACGAGGAGAGCCGGGGGACGTCCTCGTCGCGCACCTCGAAGCCGTCGGCGCGGAGCTGGGTGAGGGCGGCGTCCATATAGCGGGTGTTGAACAGCACGAGCGCGTTCAGGACCAGGCCCAGGGCGCCGATCTGGTGCATACCTTCCTGGTAGCGCTGGTAGCGCTGGTAGAGCTGCCCCGCCCGGCCGTGAAAGATCTTCCGGGCCAGTGCGTGGCGGAACTCGACCGGCACCCCGGACCTCCCGACAGTCGATCAAGACGACTGTCTGCTCGTCCAGCGCGGCGAAGATCTCTTCGACCATAGCGGGGGAACGCATCCAGCTCAGTGCTTCGCTGAGTCTGGGCGAGTGTCACGGCCCGGTGGGTGACCGCGGAGAGCAGATGCCTGCGGGTGACGGATAGACGGGCTGATCCTCTCAGTGACTTGCCATCGACGGCGATTGCCCGCCGTTGCACCGGGGGAGCGGTGCTCCGGCCGGTGAGGTAGTCGCCGACGGTGCGGTCCAGTGCGTCGCCGTCGACGGTCGCGAGCACACGGCCGATCGTGATCCGCGAGGGCGAGGCAGCGCCACCTGAGCGGATGCCGCCGAACTCTGACGGCAGTCAGCAAGGAGTCCGAGGCCCGCTCTGCCCACTCGGTGATCTCGTCGATGGTCCTCGCTCCCGAGACGGCCGCGCAGGCACAGACGAGGTCAGTGACTCGATCGGGGGTCAGGGGCCCAGCTTCGCCAACATGACGGGGATGGGGGAAGATGCAGCGGCAGGCATGGGCCCCTCGCGATCGTTGAGCTTCGACACCCCGATGATCACAAAGCCCGTGCCGGCTCCGCTGTGCACCCCAACCGGTCATGTCCCGGACCAGCCCAACGACTTCGCTACTTGATCAAGCTCTGGCTCACGGCGGGGCGATCGATCCTGACCAGACCGCCTATGCATACCGCGTGTATCGGAGGTTGTGATCCGTGCAGGTGGAAGACGTTATGGATTTCCTGGTCGATCACAGGGCGTCCAATGTCGTCCCGGGTTACATCTCCGAGCAACTCCTGTCCATGTCGTGGATCCTCCGTCCCGACGAGGTGGCAGCCGTGACCGAGGTGGCGAAGCGGTGGCTGATGTCGGACGATCAGTTCCGGGTGGCTGTCGCGATCGGCTTGGAGAACGAGACGTACCTGGCCGACTCCTGGGAGGAGATCTCCGAGCTGGCGGAGCCCATGAAGGAGAGGTTCCCCTCGATGGCGGCCGACGTGGACGCGTGGATGGCGCGAGCCGAACCCGCCTACGAGAGGCGGAAGGAGGGCTCCTTCTTCGAGCAGGACCGGTAGCGCGCTTTTCCGAGCCGCCCACACCCACAGGGCCGAGCGGCTCGGCACACGGCCCTCGGAGCCGGCAACATCACCAAGACCACCTGGGCGATCGACCAGCCCGAACGAGCACTCCCACTCCTGGGCATCACAGCAACCCTGACCTTCGGGGGACTTGATCAAGCCCTGGGCAGTTGGTGGCTCCCATGCCGTGGGTGGTTGCAGCGCCGGTGCCTGCGTTTAGAGGTCCTAACAAAGGCGTTGGACGTGTCGGTGGGTGATGAGACAGGTGGCGAGGCCGAGGAAGGCTTCGTGGATGTCGTCGCGTCGTTCCCAGCGGATGCGAAGGCGGCGGAAGCCGTGCAGCCAGGCGATGGTGCGCTCGACAAGCCACCGGTGCACTCCGAGCCCTGAACCGTGCGGGACGCCGCGGCGGGCGATCACCGGTTTGATGCCCAGGGCCCAGACGAGCCGGCGGTACTTGTCGTGGTCGTAGCCGCGGTCGCCGAGTACCACGTCGGGCCGCCGACGCGGCCGCCCGACCAGGCCCGCGACGGACGGGACCTTGGCGAGAAGGGGCAGCAGTTGCGTGACGTCGTTGTGGTTTCCGCCGGTCAGCGACACAGCGAGCGGGATGCCCTGTCCGTCGACGAGGACGTGGTGCTTGCTGCCCAGACGTGCGCGGTCGACGGGGTTGGGTCCGCTTTTGGGCCTTGCCGAGCGGCCCGCACGTGGCTGGAGTGATCACCGCGCGGGACCGGTCGAGCTGTTTCGCCGCCCGCAGTTTCTGCAGCAGGACGACGTGGAGCCGGTCCCACACGCCGGCCTCGTTCCAGGCGGCGAGTCGCCGCCAGCAGGTCATGCCGGAGCCGAAGCCGAGCTCCTGGGGCAGGTACTCCCACTGGATGCCGGTGTGCAGGACGAACAAGATCCCGCACAGAGCCTACCGGTCAGGAACCCTCGGCCGCCCGGCGACCAGCTTCGGACCAGGCTGCGGCAACAACGGCTCAGCGACCACAGTTCACCCGACACGACCCACGGACGAGAGTTCCTCTTCCCCACGAACAGAGCAACGAGCATCTGAGCCGACAGTCACACCATCAGCAACTTCTGTCAGGACCTCTTTTTTATGGGCGAAGACGAGACGCCCGCGCGCGGCGGGCCCTCTGTCAGGGAGCGGACCCATGCACTCAACCGGGGAGATCCCCTGCACCGCACAGCGGGGCGTCGTCTGGAGGCGTCGGAGTCCCCGGCTTCGGCCAGGGCGACGACGTGTTGTCCGCACCGTGTTCTTGGTGCTGCTGACATCAGTGGCGCGGCGTGGTGGGCCTGTCCTTCCCCTGGGCGGTGCGTTGTCCGATGCAGCGGCGAGGTGCCGTTGACAGCGATGACGCCTGGTGATCCACTGCGCTGGTCACTCCGAACCGTGATGCTCAGATGCGTCCGCGTCGTGATGGATGACGGTTACGTCGGAGGCCAGGGCACGGGCGGCGTCGGCGAAGTACTGCTCGTCGGCGCCGTGGGTCAGGCCGAGGATGATGCCCTGGCTGAGGCCGACGAACAGTGCCCTGAGAGCGGTGACCAGGCGTTGTGCCTGATGCGACGTCACAATGTCCCCGTTGTGCGATCTGCCGGTGAACAAGGCGATCAGGTGACGTTCTTGCGTCTGGACGGACGCGCCAAGCTGAGCTCTCAACTCGGGGTCCTGCAGGGACATGTCCATCAAGGCAATCTGCAGTGACAGGGCAGGCAGCGCGTTGGGAGCGTCACAGCTGCGGCGGTAGTGCCGGGCGAAGCCGTCGACCGCTTCGAGCAGGTCCGCTCCGGCCGGGACCGCCATGTCGATCTCTTCGTAATGCGGCAGCTGGTAGTCGGTGACCATGGCGACTACCAGGTTGTTCTTGCTGCCGAACAGCGAGTAGACGGCGCCGGTGGTCATGCCGGCACGCTCGGCGATCTCCTCAAGTCTGGCCCGGTATCCCTTCCGGGAGACGACCTGGAAAGCAGCATCCAGCAGGGCACGGCGGTTGCGTTCCTTGGCCTCCGCTCTCGTCATTCTCATAACATCATTATTGCCGTAACTTGATTACGGAAGTGGGTGTGCATCGGGGAGGAGCACTCGTGAGCCAAGCTCGGAACGTGACATCAGCAGCGGCAGGGGCCCGCCGTGTGGGCATCATCGGCGACGGAGTCTTCAAGGTGTTGCTCGGTGTGATCTTCCTTGTCGGCGCCGTCTGGCTCGGTCACCTGCTCGGCGTGCCTGTCTGGCTGTTGGCCGTTTCCGGTGCGGCCCTGCTGGTCAGCGGCGTGATAGAGATCAGATACGTGCACCGCCGTATGGTGCGCACCTATATGCGGCTGATGGTTGTCTATGACAGCGGCTGGATGCTGGCGACGCTTGCCGGTCTGCTGGTGGCATGGCGAGGCGGTGGCGCCGGGGGAGAGGTATGGGTCGGCTACCAGGCGGCGGCTCCGGTTGTGCTCGCTGCCCTGCTGGTTGCTGCCGCTCCCAGTCGGTAGATCCCGGTTCCCTGTACTGAGGGGTCCGCACCTTGACCGGGCTGGTGCTCTTCGTCTGGTGTCTGCCGAACTTGCGCTGATCACCCTGTGCCCCCGCGGTACCCGGCAAGTGTCAGCGCTATGCCGCTGACACGCCGAACTGTGGAAACGCAGGCTCGGTCGATGTCGAGATCGCCGGCGGTGGCGAACCGTCGGCTGTCACGGGCGGAGGTCCAGGCCCGCCCGACGGCGCGCGGCTTGTCCCGGCGACGGCGGAACCACTGCTTCGTCGAGGAGAACCTCCGTCCAGTCGAAACCGCCACCGGCCCTTCCCGACTCCGTCCGTGGTCCGAGTTCCGGGGGCGCCCCGCCCGGGTGCGCCCCCGGAAGTCCATCCCGGCGAGTGGTCAGTTGTTGCCGTACTGGACGGGGCGGAACGCGTCGAACTGGTCGTTCGCGTTCAGGCCGTAGCGCAGGGAGCGGTGGGTGGTGCCGTGGGAGCCGCGCTGTTCGTAGGCGGTGTACGAGGTGCGGGCGGGGTTGTTCCACTTCTCGAAGATGACGACGTGACGCGTCTTGTTGCTGCCGTCCGCGTCGATGACGAGGTCACCGGGCTTGAGGGCGCTCATCGCGATGGGGCGGGTCAGGCTGCGGGTGCGGGCCAGGGCCACGGTGTTCGGTCCGCCCCAGCGGCCCTTCGCCAGGCCGAGTGCCATGGAGGCGTAGCCGGAGCAGTCCTGGCGGTAGCCGTCGCGCCACCGGGCGGACTGGCTGTAGGGAACCGGGCGTCCCTTGTTGGCGGTGAGCCAGGTCCTGGCACGCTGCAAGGTCTGCGCCCGGGTCGACAGCGCGGCCCGCGGCGACCCGGCGGATTCGGCCGACTGCTCGGTGGCGGTCTGCCGGGCGGGGGACGAGTGGGCGGTCGCCGGGCCGGAGACGACGCCGCCGACGAGGAGGGCACCTGCGAGGATCGTGGTGGCGGCGGGCAGGTGCAGGGCGCGGTGAAGCTTCATGAAGATGCCTCCTTGGCATTGTTCTCGCGGCGCCACATGTCGTGGGGCCGGTTGTGTGGTCCGTGGTGACCCGAGGTGACCTGGGGTGAATCAGAGATGACCAGGGGTGACCGGTGGTCGGTTGAAGTCTCGGAGGGATCACCCGGGGCGGACCAGGGTTTCCCGGTTTTCTCCTGCTCTCGGGGTACGGAAAACCCCTGGTGGCCTGGTGTTTCGCGCTAGAGGGTGACGGTGGTCGGACAGTTGACCGCTGTGCGGTTGACCGACGTCAGGACGGGGCGGAGAAGCCGCGGAAGTCCTTGTTCGGGAGGTAGGGCCCCGGGAAACGGGTGTTGCGCCGGTCCCCCCAGTCGTAGGTGTGCCGGTGCACGCTGTCGGCGCCCCGTCCTGCGTCGCCCTCGACGGTGGTGATGGCCCGGCCCCGTACGGCGGTGACCACGGCGACGTGGCCGGAGCTCGCGTCGCCCCGGTTATCCCAGACCAGGACGTCACCGGGGCGCGGGAGGGAGCGGGGCGTGTAGCGGTGATAGCGGTCCCCCGTCGAGGTCCGCCACTGCCGGGGGTGCCAATAGCGTGCGGGTGGGTCCTGCCCGGTCCACATCGCGGCGGCGAAGTGGCCGGACCAGTCTTGGCCGCTGAAGTCGTTGTACTCGTTGTAGTTCTTGCCGCCGAGGTGGTTGTCGTCGCCCGAGGGTTTGCTGAGCCGAGTGGCTCCGCCCCGCGTGAGCCGGTATCGGGTGGGCTCGACCAAGGCCTGGTTGGCGCGCAGGACGATGTGCTGCCGGTCCGCCCCGAGGCCCGGCACCGCCGGTGCCACCACCGGCCGGGCGGCAGCCGGAGCGGCCGTCGGCTTGGTGACCTGGACGGTGGCGGCGGCAGCGCCCAGCAGGAGCGCGCCGGTGAGGACGGTGACGGGGCGACGCAGGGTGGTGGCGTTCATCAGGTGCTTCGGGCCTTCCCGGCGGGTGGTGACGTCGCCGCTGGTTCAGCAGGGCCCCACGGAGCTGGCCCAGTCGTCGCGAGCGGCGGCGAAGTTGCCCGACTTCCCGGAGCCGAGGCGGAGGGGGGTGCCGCGGTAGTGGGCTTCGGGGTAGAGGCACCATGCCTTCTCCTTCCGCCGGTTGTTCGACCACGAGCTGGCGGTGTTGTCGAAGCCGAGGTCGTCGAGGTCGGTGGCGCCCCACTGGAAGCGGTACACCTTCCCCTTGCCGTTGGCGTGCTCCCACAGGCAGACGAATCCCTCCGGGCAGCCGAAGGCGGCGGCCCGGGATCCGGGGGTGGACGGCTGCGCGGTGGCCGCCGACGACGGAGCGACAAGGGCGCCGGCGGCCAGCGCGGCCAGGACGGGGGCGAGGACGGTACGACGATGCTTCATGTGGGCTCTCCTGGTTCTTCCCGAGGGGTCCGGTCGGTTCCCGGCCTCGGAAGGGGCGGGACGCCGGCGGCACCGACTGTTTCGGAGTCTCGGCCGCCACGGCCACGGCGGAACAGGGTTTCCCGGCTCCCTCCGTCCGCGGGAATCCGGTAAACCCCGCCCCACCTGGGGCGATCGCCCTCAGGTCAGGGACAGCCGGGCCGGTACGGGACGCCCCGCAGTGCCAGCTCCCATGCCCTTGGCCCGACCCCGCCGACCTTCTGGCACAGCCGCGGGAACACCGTGTCG
Source organism: Streptomyces sp. UH6 (assembly GCF_013421635.1). Classification (NCBI taxonomy): domain Bacteria; kingdom Bacillati; phylum Actinomycetota; class Actinomycetes; order Kitasatosporales; family Streptomycetaceae; genus Streptomyces; species Streptomyces sp. UH6. The sequence goes on from NZ_JACADT010000007.1 coordinate 26,471, forward strand.
GCGTCCAGGTTCCAGCGGAGGACGTTCCCGTCCTCCGCCACCGAGAGCACCGGCCCGTCGTCCCCGAGGAAGTACGCCGCCGAGACGGGAGCACGGTGTCCGGTCAGGGAGAGTTCCAGGCGGCCGGTGGCGACGTCCCAGACGTTGACGGTGTGGTCGTCGCCGGTGGTGACCAGCCGGGTGCCGGAGGGGTTGAAGGCCGCAGAGACGACAGGGCCTCGATGCCCGTTCAGCGTCCGTGCCGGAACCTTGCCGTAGGGCCGCTCCCACAGCTTCACGCTGTCGTCCCGGCTGGCAGTGGCCAGCAGGCCGCGCCGGCTGACGGCCAGGCCGCGAATGTTGTCCCGGTGCTCCGTCAGGCGCAGGATCGAGCGGGCGTCGTGGAAACGCCACACACGCACCTCGGTGTCGAGGGCACCGGTGACCAGGGTGTCCCGGTCGAGGAAGAGGACGCGGAAGACGCCGTCGTCGTGCCCGATCAGGGCGGGCAGCTCCGTGGGCCGGCCGCCTTCCCGCTCCCGCAGCTCCCACAGGCCGACGCGGTAGTCCTCGCTGGCCGTGGCGAGGGTGCGGCGGTCACCGGGGCGGAAGGAGATCGAGGTGATCGGCTCCCGGTGACCACGCCATTCGTTGACCGGACGGGCCTGGGGGTCGGCGGTGCGCCACACCTTGACCCGCCCGTTCTCGTCCCCGGCCGCGACGTGGGTGCCGTCGTGGCTGAAGGCGACCGCGCGGGCCTCGCCGTCGAAGGTTCCCAGGATCCGTGCGGTGCGCCGCCGTGGGTCGGCCAGACGCACGGTGCCGTCCTTGCCCGCAAGGCCGAGGAGTCTTCCGTCGGGACTGAGCGCCGCGTCGGTCCAGGGCGCGCTCCGGTCCAGGACGCCGAGCGAGTCAAGAGGCGTCCACAGGCGTACGGTCCCGTCGTCGCCGCCGGTGGCGAGCGTCCGTCCGTCGGCCGACCAGTCGACGGCGTTCACGAAGCCGTGGTGGCTGCGAAGGGTGGTGAGCTGCCGCCCGGTGGCCAGGTCCCACACCGTGGCGGTGTCCTCGTGGCCTGCCGCCGCGAGGTAGCGGTTGTCCGGGGACACCGACAGATCGAGGACGGAGTCCTTCAGGCCGTTCAGGTGCCCTTCCCGTTTCCCGCTCCGGGCGTTCCAGAGCACCACGTTCCCGTTCCAGTCGCCGCTGATCAGCCGGTCCCCGCCGGGGGTGAAGGCCAGCGCCCAGATCTGTTCCGCGGAGGTGTTGTCCAGCGGCCGGGTCGTCATCGTGGTGAGATCCAGCAGCCACAGGCGGCCTTTCTTCCCGGCGACGGCGGCCCTGCGGCCGTCCGGTGCCACCGCCACCGCCAGCAGGGGGACATGGAGTAGCAGGTGCCGGGAGCGCGCCTCATGGGTGCCCGCGTCGCGGACGACGTCGACCAGGCCGTCCTCGGCGACCGACAGCACGGTCCGGCCGTCGTCGGACATCGCGAGATCGGTGATCCGGTACTGGGACCCGTGCACGCCGGGGAGACGGACCGGGTGCCGGTCCCGAAGGTTCTCGATCATGCTGACGTGCCCGGTGTCGTTCCCCCACACGATCCTGTCGCTGTCCCGTGCCGTGGCCAGTGCGCGGATGGGGGCGGTGTCCGGGATGCTCCGCAGCTGGCGTCGGGCGGACGCGTCCCAGACCCGCACCTTTCCGTCCCATCCGCCGGACAGCAGGACGTTCCGGCCGTCCTGGTCGCTGCGGCCGTCCTGGTCGTTGCGGTCGCCTTGGTCGCTTCGGTCGCTCCGACGGCTCTCGTCCTTCCGCCCACCGAAGTCGCCTTCGCCGCTTCGCTCCCAGGACCAGGCGACCGCTCGGACCCTGGACCGATGGCCGATCAACCGGCCCACGTAGGGGTCGGCCTGGCTGCTGAGCACGGCGCCGGCCGAGTCCGGGGTGCGTGCCATTCCCCAGGCGGCGGCCGCGAGCAGCAGTGAGGCCTCGGAGCTCGCCGCGACCGCAGGAGTGTTCCGCTCCGCCAACAGCCCCTTGAGGGTCGCCTCCCGATGACCGGCCACCGCCTTGCGTCCTTCCTGCACTGCGACGCCCGTGCTGATCAGGGCGAGCACCAGAAGGACCGCGAGGGCGACGATGAGCCGGCGCAGTCGCCGGGACCGCCGGCGTTCCCGCTCCAGCTCGGCGGATTCCTGCGCCTCCGCGGCGGCCAGGAACGCCCGTTCGGTCTCTCCCACCACCGCCAGCGGATGCTCCGCCGCCTCACGGACGGCGTTCAGCCGGTTGCCGCGCGGCAGAAACGCCGGGTCGTATCCCTCCGCCGCCCACTGCCGGGCGGTGGCGGCCAACTGCTGCCAGGCTCGCAACGCCACAGCGTCGGCCTCGATCCACTCCCGCAACCGGGGCCAGGCCCGCAGCACGGCCTCATGGGCGAGGGTGACCGTCCCGTCGTCGCTGGTCAGCAACCTGGCGCGGGTGAACTCTTCCACCACTTCCGCCGCGGCCGCTCCGCCCGTGCCGTGGAGGAGTTCCTCCCGGGTGGCGTGCCGGCGGGTCGCTCGTCCGTCCTCGTCGACCCGGACCAGACGCAACAGCACGGCCCGCGCCGCCGCCCGGCGGTCGGCGGGGAGCCGGGCGTGGGCACGTTCCGCGGTGGCGGCGACCGCACCGGCGATGCCGCCGGCCCGCCTGTACCCCTCCACCGCCAGCACCTCGCCCCGGCGTTCCTGCCAGGTGGCGAGCAGCGCGTGCGACAGCAGAGGCAAGGAGCCGGGTTCGCAGCCGCGGCCCTCGTCCTGGGTGCGGTCGCCGGCGGTGACCGCACCCAGATCCTGGAGGATCAGCTCCACGAGTCCGGGCTCCAGTTCGAGGCAGGCCGCCTCGGCGGGCCGGCACACCGCCTCCCGCACCTCGTCGGCCCGCATCGGCTCCAGGGGCAGTTGCCCGTCGCGGAGAGCGGCAGCAAGTTCCGGGTAGGTCAGGCAGGCGCCGTAGAAGTCGGCCCGCATGCCGACGACCAGCAGAACGGCGGCGGACGCCTCCCGCCCTCCTGCGGTGCACATGCCACCGGACGGGTCAGGGGGAAGCGGAACCGTCGACAGCGCATGCAGGGCACGGACGAACAGGGCCCGCTCGGCCTCGTCGTGGCAGAGGGTGAAGACTTCCTCGAACTGGTCGACCAGCAACACCAGTCGGACCTGACCCCGTTCCCGTCGGTGCGGCTCCCCCGCGACGATCCTTCTCCCCATCACACGGGTCAGTTCGTCCGGCCCGGCGTCCAGCGCCTCCTCCAGAAGCGCGACGCTCTCCCCGATCACGCCGGCGAGAACCCGCAACAACTCCCGCACCGGCCGACCACCGGGCCGCACGGTGACCACCGGCCAGCGGTGCGCTCCGGGCACGGCGAGCACCCCTCGCCGCAACGCCGGCACCAGCCCCGCCTGGAGCAGGGACGACTTGCCGCTGCCGGACTCGGCGACCACCATCACCGGGCCCGGATCCTCCAGCCGCTGGGTCAGCAGCCCGACCAGGGTGGTTGTCGCCCGCTCCCGCCCGAAGAACCACCGGGCGTCCTGGGCGCCGTAGGCGGCCAGTCCACGGTAGGGGCATTCGGTGTGCGGACCACGGCGACGCTGCTCCGGCAGGCTGGCCTCCACGAGCCCGGTCAACACCCCGCCGGTGTCCAGCACCTCGTCACAGCTCGCCGCCATGGCCGCCGACAAGGGCTTGTGCCCGGTCTCCACCCGGGACAGATAGCCCTTGGTGTAGTGGATCGATGCCGCCAGCCGCGCCAGGGACATGCCCCGCGCCTCCCGCAGACGCCTCAGCTCCTGGCCGAGCTCGACAGCCGGCCCATGGCCGTTGTTGACCGCGGCTCCGCCAACCTTGGGTCCGTCGTCCGTCGTGTTGTCGCTCATGACCGGGTAACGCGGACAGTGACCGGAGGGGACGCGGAACGGTCTTCCCCGACTTCACAGACCCCCGTACCGCCATGCCCGGTTGACGGCCCCGCATCTGGGCGGCGGTAGCTCAGGACTGCAGGCCGGCGCTCGGACCCCGCCGAGCAGGCCGCCGTGAACGTGGCGGACACCGGCCGCGCGGCCGGCATCGCCGGGACCGGCCCCCGGCCAGTGCAAGCCGGTCGGCGCGGACCGGCCGCCGTCCCTACGGCGCGGACCTCGCCCCGGCGGCCGAACCGTCGCCGAGAGCTGCCCGTATGCTTGCCGAGGATGCGCGAACGCCGCGCTCCCCTTCTCCGCTCTTCCGTACGTCGTGAGGTGACGCGTATCGCCCAGGCCTGACCGCCGCTGATGCCGAGGTGTCGTGCGTCCTTCCGGCCCGCTGTCCGCAGCGGGGGTGTGACGTCGCCGACGCCTTCCTCAGCGGTGCGCTCCGTCGGCCTGGGTTCCGTCGCATCCGCCTCCGCCGCCGCCCCTTCGAGGGCGCGGTCCCTGTCGCCTTTCCGGTCACCGTTCCGGGTGCGCGGGCATGCCCTGGCCTGCCCTGTCCCTTCCCGCAGAACAGGACCGACGTCCTCATGTCCACATCCACCGACACCCTTCCGCCTCCGCCTTGGAAGCCATCGGCCGGCGGCGCCGCGTCGGCGCGGATGCGCCGCGTCACCACGGCCGTGGTGCTCACGGCTGAGCTGATGAGCACCCTCGACGGCTCGCTCCTCTACACCGTGCTGCCGTCGATCCAGGCGAGCACGGGAGCCACCACCGCCCAGGTGCAGTGGATCCACGCCGCCTACGCGCTGACCTTCGCCCTGGGGCTCGTCACCGGCGGGCGCCTGGGCGATCTGCACGGACGCAGACGGGTCTTCCTCGCCGGCACCGCCGTGTTCACCTTCGCCTCGCTGCTGTGCGGCACCCTCACCGAGCCCGCGCCGCTGGTGGCCGCCCGGCTGCTGCAGGGTGCGGCGGCCGCGGCGATGGTCCCGCAGGTACTGGCGGTCCTCCATGTGACCCACGACGGCACGGACGCGGCCGCCCGCAGCAGGGTGTTCGCCCTGTACGGCACCGTGCTGTCGCTGGGCAGTGTCATCGGGCCCGTGCTCGGCGCGGCGCTCACCGGGGCGGACCTGTTCGGCCTCGGCTGGCGGACCGTCTTCCTGATCAACGTGCCCCTCGGCCTGGCAGTCCTGCTGCTGGGACGCCGTCACCTGCCGGAGTCGACGGAGCACGGCGCGCGGCGGCTCGATCCGCTCGGCGTGGTGCTGTCGGCCCTGGGGCTCCTGCTGGTGGTGTGGCCGCTGACCGCCGGGGGCGGGCACGGCCGTGCGGAGACGTGGAGGGTCCTGACGCTGCTCGCCGGTCTGCTGGTCCTCACGGGCTTCGTCCTCCAGCAGCGGGTCCGGGCATCACGCGGCCGCGACCCGCTGGTCGCCCTCGGCCTGTTCCGAAGCCGGGCCTTCAGCGGCGGAGTGACCACGGCACTGGTCTTCGGGCTGCTGTCCGGGGTCTTCTTCCTGATCTGGACCTTGTTCATGCAGGCAGGTCTGGGCCTGTCCCCAGGGCAGGCCGCGGTCGGATTCGCAGCCGCCTCGCTCGGCGAGCTCGGCGGCGCGTGGGCCGGAGCACTGCTCGCCGCCCGCTTCGGACGCCGTGCACCGCAGGGCGGTGCTCTGCTGGCCGCGGCGGCGCTCGGCGTCCACGCCTGGTCGGTCGTCACGTACGGCACCGGACTGCCGTGGGCGGCCTCGGTGGTCCCGATGCTCGTCCTCGGTCTCGGCGCGGGCATGGTGGGGGCCACGCTGGCCGAGATGACGCTGAGCGGCGTCGCCCATGATCTCGCCGGGTCCGCGTCCGGGCTCTACAACACCGCGACCCAGCTCGGCATGGCGGTCGGCACCGCACTGACCTCGGTGCTCTTCTTCGCGCACGCCCCCGCAGGCAGCCGGGGCGCGGTCGTCACGGATGCCTTCACCGGCGCCATCGGCTACGTCATCGGGGCGTTCCTCGTGATGTGGGCGCTGATGTTCCTCCTCCCGCGGCACACGAGGAACTGACGACACAGCAGGAAGGATCTCGGAGCCAGGGGCGGCCTTGTGCCGTGTGTGCGACAACGGCCGCCCTTGGCGCGGGCAGGGGGCTGATGCGGCGAGGGCGCGAGGAGCTGGAGCCGAGGTGAGGACGACCGCCACGCACAGGCGGTCCGGCGGCACCAAGTCCGTGTCCTCCGTCGAAAGGGCTGACATCCCGGCAGGAGCAAGCCCTGACGCCGTGCGCCGGGATGTACCGAGACAGGCCGGCGTGGCGAAGACCCTGGTCACAGCTCCCGTCGTCGGAACATGGACGTCGTCATGGCCAGCAGGGCCGCGGCGAGCAGCAGGCCGGTGCCGATCGGCCACCAGAGAGTGTGGTCCGCCTCCTGCGTGCCGGTGGCGATCGCGCCTGTGAGCGGGAGGAGTCCGGCCGGGGTGTACTCCGCGAGCCACGGGATCGCACCGAGGATCACGAGGACGAAGTAGGCGCCTATCCCGGCTCCGGCCGCTCCCGCGGCGGCGTCGATCGTCGCCGAGGCGAGGAGCGAGGCGCTCACGAGCACCGCGGCGAGCACCGCCCAGACGGCGGTGGCGGCGAAGATCGGCGCGAGGTCCGCTTCCCCGAAGATCGCCCGGGTGGTGAGCCATCCGGTCCCGGCGCCGACGAACGCGGTCACGGTGATGAATCCGATGAGCGCCACCGCGTGGGTGTGGACGTAGGCGCTGCGGCTCGCGGGCTTCACGAGCAGCAGGGCCGCGTGTCCGGAGCGGACCTCGGAGTTGATCGCGCCTGCCGCCATGACGATCACGACGAACACCACGAGCTGTGTGAGGTTCTTCGTCCATTGCGCGTAGGCGTCCGCGGAGGTCGGATCGGCCAGCACGACGCCGTCCGCTCCGGGGCCGAGGGCGGCGGCGAGGAGGTCGTTGGTGAACCGGGCGAGCAGCGGGGAGGTGACGGCGAGGAAGACCGTCACGGCGGGCAGGAGCCAGAGGCGCCAGGTGCGGGTGATCTCCCGTCCGCGCAGGCGCAGCAGCGGTACGACGGCGCTCATCGGCGTGCTCCCACCATGTCGATGAAGACGTCCTCGAGGCTCGCCTCACGGGGTTCGAGGCGGTGCAGTCGCAGGCCGAGGGCGGCGATCTCGGCGGGCAGGCGCAGGGACGCCTCCCTGATGTCGGTGACGGAGAGCAGCAGCTCGTCGGGCATCTCCGATTCGGCGACCGCGACGACCCATGACCGTCCCGTGAGCGCGGCGCGGAGCCGGTCGCGGTCGTCGACCGTGACGAGGACACGGTGCTTGGCACCGCCGAGTGCGGCGCGCACCTCGTCGAGGGTGCCGCTCGCCGCCACCTTGCCCTGATGGACGATCGCGACGCTGTCGCACACCCGCTCGACGTCGGGCAGCAGGTGGGTGGAGAAGAAGACGGTGGTGTGCCCGCGCAGTTCGGTGAGCAGGTCGAGCACCATCCGGCGGCCGAGCGGGTCGAGCGCCGAGGTCGGCTCGTCCAGCAGCAGCAGTCGCGGACTGTTGACGAGCGCCTGGGCGAGCCCGAGCCGCTGCCGCATCCCGCGCGAATACCCGCCCACCCGCGCCCCGTTGTCCTGCAGTCCCGCCAGATCGAGCAGTTCGCCCACCCGGCGGCGGGTGGTCTCGGGGGACAACCGGAACAGGCTCGCGCTGCTCTCCAGGACGTCGCGGGCGGTCATCCACGGAAGGAAGCCGGGCACGTCGGGGCAGAAGCCGACGAGTTCGCGTGCCGCCGCGCTGCCCGGTGCGTGCCCGAAGAGACTCACTGTGCCGGCGGTCGGGCGGGCGAGCGCGAGGAGGGTGCGCAGCGTCGTCGTCTTCCCGGCTCCGTTCGCGCCGAGGAATCCGAAGACCGACCCTGCCTTCACCCGGAGATCCAGGCCGTCGAGTGCCCGGTGGCGGCCGTAGGTCTTCACGAGGCCGCGGATGTCGATGGCGGCCGTCATCCCCGGTCCTCTCCGTAGAGACTGCGCACGACTCGCTCGGCACCGGCCGGGCCCGGGTCGGGCAGCTGTTCCTCGACCGCGGCGGGGCGTCGGGCGAGCGCCAGGAAGAGGATCGAACCGATCAGATTGACGCCCACGACGATGAGCACCCACGGCCACTTCCGCCCGAACACGAGTCGGTCGGCCGGCGTGCGGACGAGCAGGGCCAGGCAGAGGAGGGCGAGGGCCAGGTGCAGGACCAGGATCACGCCGAGTGCGATCAGCGCGGGGGTCGGTATGGAGGAGAGATCTGCGTTCATCGGAGTTCGTGGTTCTCGTTCGTCGGTGCGTTGTCATTCGGGAGGAGGGAGGACGAGGTGCGCCAGGCGCGCCGAAGTCCGGCCCGCAGAGGCAGGAGCACGACGCCCGTCGAGGCGAGCGCGGCGACGGGCACGGCGCCGGC
>NZ_JACADT010000070.1:0-12111 GCF_013421635.1 Streptomyces sp. UH6
CTGACTGACGCCTGGCTGGGCTGTCCTCGCGTAGTCCTGCCCGGCCACCGGCGCCTGTTCGCATGGCTCCGGCCGGGCGGAACATGACCTGATGGGAGCTTGACCAAAAGCCCCTCAATGCCTGTCTGCGCCACCCGGCCAGGGCCTATCCTCCGGCCAGGAAGGCATCACCAGCATGACAGCAGTGCTCGCGCATGACACAGCTGGGCAGAGCGTGTTCGGCGGGGTCGACCCCATGACGACACCGTCCACGCTGCAGTGATCAGCGACAACGGCGGCCGCCTCGCGGACGCCGAGTTCCCGACCACGGCTGCTGGGTGCTCCGCCGCTCTGAAGTTGACCGCGCACGGCCGTGTCCTGACCCATCGACGGCCCATGCGTTTGCAGAGGCACTGGAAGAGACGGAGCCGCCGTCCAGGTCCTGAGAGTCTCAGCGTGATCAAGACATGCGTCCCGCGCAGGTCCGCCAAGCAGCGACTCCGCTGCCCGTCTCAGCCGAACCTGAACCCAAGATCCGGACCATTCCCGGACCAGCGACCGGCCACGGGCGACACGAACGCCTGTTTCTCCTGGTCAATGGCCCTGCCGTGCCTGTACCACCAGCAGACGAAGAACCTCCTGGTGTCCTACTCCGCCAAGGAGGTCGGGCTCTTCTGAGAGCCTGGAAGAAGGGTGTCTGACCTGCAGGAATGCCGGTCAGAAACCCTTCCGTCCACGACGACGTCCCGATACCCGGTCGCCTGAAGCTGTGTGGCGAAGGCCGGTTCGGCCTGGGGCTCGTCGACCGGGTCCCCAGGGGTGTTGGGGACCACCGCCGCCGCGCGTCAGGGGAACGGTGCTTCCGGGAAGAAGTGCCCGTCACCCGGATCAACGGCACCGCGTCGCGCCTGCGACGAGATGGTGTGCTGCTCATCCGTCGCGGGCATACGCGCCCCATGACGCCATCGCCGAGCAGCGTGCGCAGCTCCCACCAAGGGCCGGGCCTCCGTCACGGCCGCCGCGCGGCCTGGGCCGGGTGCGCTCTTCTCGTGCTTCTCACTCTGCCGGCGTGTGACCGCGACGGGGGTGACGGGCCGTGGCCCGGGGCCGCCGGGGGTGCGCGCGGAGACCTGTTCGAGAGGGCCTCTCTGGCGGACGGCAGCCGTCTCCTCGTCACCACCGAGGGCGGCGTGCGGATCGTCGGGACGGACGACGAGAGCGTCCGGGTGGACGAGGCGACCCCCGCCCGCTGGGACCTGGACGCGGCCACCCCCACGCTCGACCTGCTCTGCGATCAGGGTGACAAGCGGACCGAGGACAACTGCGGCGGCATGCGACTCGTCCATGTGCCCGCCGGCATCACGCTCACCGTGCGGGCCCGCAACGCCGGCATCGAGGTCGACGGGGTGCACGGCGAACTGACCCTGAGCACCGTCAACGGCGACGTCACCGTGCACGACTCGGGTACGGAAGGCGCCAGCCAGCACCTGGTGACCCGCAACGGCAGCGTCCGCGCCAGCGGCCTCGCCGCCGACGGCGTGAGCGCCGAGACGGTCAACGGCGACGTCGACCTGCTGTGCACGACCGCGCCGGCAGCGCTCGACGGCGTGACGCGCAACGGCTCCGTGCGCGTGACCCTCCCGGCCGGCGCCCCGCCCTACAAGACCGATGCGAGCACCGTCAACGGGCGGACGGTCGTGGACGTCCCCGCTCCCACCGCGGGCTCCGCCGACCACCCGCGCCGACTGACCCTGCGCACCGTGAACGGCGACACCGAGGTACACCGGGGGTGAAGGACGGGCCGCCGAGGACAGCCCTGATCCCCGTGGCTCGATACGAGACCGGCGCCCGTCCCGCCCGCGTACCGGTCGGCCGGTGCCGGTTGGCCTGACCGCATGCGTGTCACCAGGGAGCTGCCGGCGCTCGCCGCCGGCGAGGTGGACGTGCCCTTCATGAGTCAGAGGGCTGACCCGGCCGGCCCTCCTCACTCGACGACCCAAGCCTCGCACCCCCGTATCCTGTCGATCATGTGGGCAAGGGCTGCGGCATGATCGACGGGCTTGAGCGGGCCGTGCGGATCCTGGATCTCTTCTCCTCCGACGCTCCCGAGCGGACAGTCAGCGAGGTGTGCCGCGCGCTCGACCTCCCCAAGACGACGACCTGGGACCACATGCAGTCCATGGTCGCGCTCGGCCTGCTGCGCCGCACGGGACGTGGCCGCTACCGGCTCGGCTGGCGCGCCTTCCAGCTCGGCCTGCGCGCGCGGATGACCTCGGAGATCTCCGAGCCTGCCTGGGTGGAGATGCGGGCCCTGGTCGCCGCCCACCAGCAGACCGTCCAGCTGTCGTCGCGGCATCACAACGAGGTCGTCTATCTGGAGAAGCTCGCGCCCCACGACGGGGTGCGGGTCAACGCGACCCGGGTCGGCGAACGCCTGCCGGCGCACTGCACGGCACCCGGCAAGATGCTGCTGGCCTACCTCTCCCCCCGCGAACTGCGCGACATCTACGGCCACGACGCGCTGACCTCTCTCACGGATCGTTCCCTCACCACGCTCCCGGCGCTGGAGGCGGAGCTGACCACGGTGCGCGAACGCGGGTACGCCCTGGACGCCGAGGAGGCGGTCGAGGGCGTGTGCTGTGTCGCGGCACCGGTCAGCAACCGGCACGGCGACATCACGTGGGCGCTGAGCATGAGCTTCGCCGGGCACCGGCTGTCCACGCACGGGGATACGTACGCGCGCGCCGTGGTCGAGGCGGCTCGGCGGCTCTCCGAGCGCGCCCCGTAGGCCCTGACCACCCCTGTTCGGCTGAGCCGAACAGTTCGTTGTCGGTACATGTACGAGGCACTACGGTCCAGGAAACGCTGCGCCTTCCAGTAAATCTCGAATTCGGTTCGCACCGGCCGCGTCATTCACGCATTTCACTGTTGCGTCAATGCACCGCGCCCCCTCCTGCGCGCCCGTTCGGTTCACGGCAATGGAGTTTCCTCAATGACGAAAGCAAGCGACAAGGCGAGTCGGCGGATCGGAATAGACATCGGCGGCACGTTCACCGATCTCTTCGTTGTCGAAGGGAATGGCGAATCCCGGATCTACAAGTCTCCGACCACCCCGCACGATCCGTCCGTCGGCCTGCTGAACGGCCTGACCAAAGCCGCCGACAGTTTCGGGGAGTCGCTCGAGGACTTCCTCGGCGCGGTGTCCACGATCGTGCACGGCACGACGATCGCCACCAACGCCGTGCTGACGCACCAGGGAGCGAAGACCGGCTTCGTCACGACGCACGGCTTCCGCGATCTGCTGAACATGCGCCGCGGCATCCGCGAGCGGCAGAACGACTCCAAGTACGCGCCGCCGCTCCCCCTCGTCCCCCGGGAGCTCATCGCCACGGTCCGCGAACGCGTCGACGTGTCCGGCAACGAGATCGTGGCGCTCCACGAGGAGGACGTGCGCGCGGCGGCGCGGTATTTCCGTGAGCAGGGCGTCGAGGCGGTCGCCGTCTCCTATCTGTGGTCCTTCGTGGACGCCGCTCACGAGCAGCGCACCGCGGAAATCCTGCGCGAGGAACTCCCCGGCGTATTCGTCACGATATCCAGCGACGTGGTGCCCCAGATCCGCGCCTACGAAAGGCACAGCACCACGGTGCTGAACGCTTTCGTCGGACCCAAGCTGCAGAACTACCTGGCGAACATCGAACGCCAGCTGGCGGACCGGGGCTTTTCGGGGACGCTGCTCATCGTGCAGTCCAACGGCGGTGTGATGTCGCCGGAGATCGCCAGCAATTCGGCGGTCAACGCGCTCATGTCGGGACCGGCGGCGGCACCCGGCGCGGCCCTCCAGTACGCCCGTCGGCACGGCGCCGAGGACGTCATCGCCGTCGACATGGGAGGCACCAGCTTCGACGTCGCCCTGGTGCGCGGCGGGGAGTCGCTGCTCACGGGCGACAGCGAGATCGCCGGATACCGGGTCGCCCTGCCCATGCTGGACATCCACACGGTGGGCGCGGGCGGTGGTTCGCTGGTGTGGGTGGACTCGGGAGGCATCCTCCGGGTCGGCCCGCAGAGCGCCACCGCCAACCCGGGCCCCGCCTGCTACGGCCGCGGCGGCGAGAACCCCACCACCACCGACGCCGACCTCCTCATGGGCTACCTGAACCCGGACATGTTCGGGGACGGCGCCTTCACCCTGGACGTCGAGGCCGCGCGCAGGGCCGTCGAGGAGAAGGTCGCGAAGCCGCTCGGCCTCTCGGTCACCGAGGCGGTCGAGGGCATCTACCGCGTCGTGAACGCGACCATGGCCGAGGCCGTCAGCGCCGTGTCGGTCAAGCGTGGTGTCGATCCCCGCGAGTTCACCGTGGTGGTCGCGGGCGGCGCGGGGCCGATCCACGCCGTGCCGATCGCACAGGAACTGGGCATCAACCGCATCATCGTGCCGCGCGAGTCGTCGGTGTTCTGCGCCGTCGGCACGCTCCTGACCGACCTCAAGCACCTGTACGCGCGCACCTTCGTCTCCGACATGGACACTCTGGACCTGGACCGGGTCGGCGAGCTGTACCGCGAGATGCGGGACGAGGCCGTCGGGACGCTGCGCTCGGAGAACGTCGCGGACGACGCGATCGACCTGGTCTTCAGCGCCGACGTGCGCTACATCGGCCAGTTCACCGAGATCGAGGTCCCCCTGGCCTTCGACGGCGAGCTCACCCAGGAGTCGCTCAAGCAGCTGGTCGGCGACTTCGAGGCGAAGCACGAGGCGCTCAACGGATACGCCATGCCCGGCGAGCCCACCGAACTCATCAACGTACGCCTCACCTCCCTCGGCCGTACGGCCAAGCCCGCCCTCGCCGACGAACCTTCGGCGGGCACGGACCCGAGCCCCGCCCGCAAGGGCGCCCGCGACGCGATCTTCTCCGGCCGCACCGTCCGCACCGACGTCTACGACGGCCTCGCCCTGCGCCGCGACAACCGCGTCGTCGGCCCCGCGATCATCGAGCAGCCCACGACCACCGTCGTCCTCGTCGAGGGCTACGTCATGACGGTGGACGCGCAGGGCAATTACGTCATCGAACCGGCGAACCAGCCGGCCTGAAGGGAATCGAACAGATGACACAGCAGACGACGCAGACGCAGCCCACGGCCAATCCCATCCTCGTCGCCGTGATCGGCAGCGCCCTGGACGGCATCACCGGTGAGATGGGGCAGACGATGCTGCGCACCTCGCGGTCGCCCATCTTCGTCGAGGCCCGCGACTTCGCCACCTCCCTCTTCAGCGCGGACTGCCGGCTGCTCGCCCAGACCCACTACATCCCGGTCATCGGCGGGGCGACGCCGTTCGCCCTGCGCGCCATCGCCGAGTTCTTCGGCGACGACGTGCACGACGGCGACATCTTCATCCACAACGATCCGTTCAACGGCGGCTCGCACCTGCCTGACATCACCATCGCCCGGCCGGTCTTCTGGGAGGGCGAACTTGTCTTCTGGGCCACGACCAAGGGGCACAACGCCGATGTCGGCGGTGGCGGCGTCGTCGGGTTCAACCCCGCAGCGCGCGACGTCCAGGAGGAGGGCATCGTCATCCCGCCGACCCGCGTCGTCGCCAAGGGTGAACTGCGGCGGGACGCCTGGGAGCTGATCCTCTCCAACGTGCGGATGCGCGCCCTGGTGGAGAGTGTGCTGAACTGCCAGATCGGCGCCACCGCCATCGGTGAACGCCGCCTCAAGGGCCTCCTGGAGAAGTACGGTCCCCGGACCATCGGCGCCGCCACCGACGAACTGCTGCGGGCGAGCGCACGCCAGGTCCGCGCCGAGATCGCCGCGATTCCCGACGGCGAGTACAGCGCCGACGCGCTGCTCGACAACGACGGCATCGACAGGGACCGCTCGTACCGGGTCGCCCTGACGATCAGGGTCGAGGGCGAGCATCTCACCTTCGACTTCAGCGAGAGCGACGAGCAGGCCAAGGGCTTCATCAACAGCACGATCGCCAACACGGTCTCCTCGGCCCACCTGGCCCTCTTCGGGTGCATCGACCCGGACATCCGCTACAACGACGGTGCGATCGAGCCGATCGACGTGATCGCCCCGGCCGGCTCCCTCACCCATCCGCACGCCCCGGCGCCCGTCGCCGCCTGTACCGTCCCGACGTGCGAGGCCATCGCCTCGGCGGTCTGGGTGGCCCTCTCCCAGGCCGTGCCGAGCCGCGCGCACGCCGGCTGGGCCCGCTGGTGCACGCCCGCCACGATGGGCATGAACCCGCGCACCGGACGCCACTTCGGCGATCTGCACTTCCTGGGCAAGGGCGGCAGCGGGGCCACCGAGGGCTTCGACGGCTGGGACCACCTCTCCCCGTCGAACACCCTGGGCGGTCTGCGCGCCCCGGACCCCGAGCTGCACGAACTGGACACCCCGTACCTGCTGGAGGAGCTCGAGTACCTCCCCGACAGCGCGGGTGGCGGTCAGTGGCGCGGCGGTCTCGGCGTGCGCTACCGGTGGCGCGTCCTGGCCGACGGCATCGCCTGCGCCACGTACGGCAGTGGCTTCATGCCCGAGACGGCTCCCGTGGGCCTCCTCGGCGGACGGCCCGGCATCGTCCAGCGCCTGACCCTCACTCGCGCCGGCGCCGAGCCCGTCGAGATGGACTCCAACTCCTTCTACACCCTCGACAAGGGCGACGTCGTCGAGGTGATCGCGAGCGGTGGCGGCGGGTTCGGAGATCCGCGGCTGCGCCCCGCCGAGCTGGTGCTGCGCGACGTCCGCGAAGGCGTCGTCTCGGTCGACGCGGCCCGCACCGTCTACGGCGTCGCCATCGACACGGACACCCTCGCCGTCCGCGAGGACGAGACCCGCGAACTGCGCGCCACCGCCTGACCCACAGACCGACGAAGGAAGACTCACCATGGCCCACATCAGCCTCGCCGTGGCAGCGAGCCACGCTCCCGGCCTGATCGGCATGTTCGACCAGGCGCCCGAAGCGTCGCAGCAGATGGTCACCTCCGCCTACGGCTCCCTGGCCCGGCAGATCCGCGAGACCGAGCTCGACGTGATCCTCATGGTGGCCAACGACCACATGGCCAACAACCGCATCCGCACGTACCCGGACTTCGTGGTCGGCATGGCGCCCGAGCACCGCGGCCCGGCCGAGTTCTTCAAGGACTGGCTGGGGTGCGGGGAGTACCGGATACCGGGGCGCCCGGACGTCGCGGAGAAGGTCCTCAACGGCCTGAACCGGCGCGGCGTTCCGGTGTCGGCGACCCGCGACAACCTCAACTTCGACGACAACGTCTCGGTGCCCGTGGTCAAGACCGGGATCGAGGCGAGCGGCGTCCCGATCGTGCCCATTCTCCAGAACGTCACGGTCCCGCCCTTCCCCGACCAGCACCGCTGCTACGAGATCGGCCGGCAGCTCGCCGACCTCATCGAGCACGACCTGCCGTCCGATCTGCGCGTCGGCCTCTTCGCCACCGGCGGCATGAGCCACGAGCCCGGCGGCGTACGGGACTTCTGGATCGACGAGGAGTTCGACAACTGGTTCCTCGGCCTGCTCGCCGACGGCGACCACGAGAAGGTGCTGGCCGAAGTCACCCTGGAGCGGCTTGACCAGGCCGGGATCGGCGGCACCGGGGAGCTGCTGAGCTGGATCCTCGTCATGGGCGCGATCGGTGAGCGGCCCTGCGACGTCCTCGGCTACACCGCCTGGGACAAGTGGCGTTGCGGCATCGGCGCCGTCAGCTGGGACATGACGCCGGCGCCGGCCGGGCGCTGAGAAGGGGATCACCATGAGTCTGGAAAGCATCAACCGGGCCCTGGTCTCGCACGACCTGGTGCAGGACCTGAAGTGGAACGCCGACCTCCGCGAGGAGTTCGTCAAGGACGAGGCGGCCGTGCTCGACCGCTACGAACTGACCGGGGCCGAGCGCACCGCCATCGAGGAGCGGGACTTCCGCACCCTGTACGACCTGGGGTTCCACCCCTACCTCGGGGCGCAGTTCGCCAGGATCCTGTTCGCCAACAACAAGTCCGGCGCCACCAGCGCCGTCCAGCACCTGCTGGCCTCGATCCGTCGTGAGCCGCTGCCGGGTCACGCCGAGGCGGGTGACGCGTGACGCGGGAGAACACCCCGTCCACGGCCGGGGGAGGTCGTGTCCACGACCTCCCCGCCGGTCCCGGGACCGTCCGGGTCGGGGTGATCGACCCCGCCGCGCCGCCGGTGCTCTCGATCGACTCCGGCGACGAGATCACGCTGTCGACCTGGGGCCACTGGGGCAACCGCGTCACCCCGGACACGGTCATGGAGGACTTCCCGGCCCTCCGGGCGGCCTTCCCCGACGCCCTGGGACCGCACTCCCTCACCGGCCCCGTCCAGGTGCGCGGGGCCCGTCCCGGTGACGCCTTGGTGGTGGACGTGCTGGCGCTGACGCCCGCGGCCCACGGTTTCAACCTGGTCGTGGCCGAGCCCCGGGGCCGGGGCGTCCTGCGGGACCGGTTCCCCAAGGGCACGATCCGCCACTTCGCCCTGGACCGCGCCACGATGACCACCACGCTCGGCGGCAAGGTGCGCGTGCCCCTCAAGCCGTTCCTGGGCATCATGGGCGTCGCCCCGGCCGAGGACGGTCCCCGCAGCACGGTGGAACCCGGCCGCTTCGGCGGCAACATGGACCTCTCCGCCCTCGTCGTGGGCGCACGTCTGAAGCTCCCCGTCTTCCGGGACGGCGCCGGCTTCTACTGCGGTGACGGCCACGCGGTCCAGGGCGACGGTGAGGTGAACCAGACCGCCATCGAGACCGGCATGGACCACGTCCGGTTGCGGTTCACGCTGGAGCGGGGGGCGCGGCTGCGGACTCCCCGGGCCGAGACGGAGACCCACTTCATCTCCACCGGCTTCGGGGAGAACCTCGAGGACGCCGCGCATGACGCGGTCGACGACCTCGTGAACTGGCTGACCGAGGAAGGACTGAGCCCGGACGAGGCGTACAGCCTCTGCTCCATCGCCGCGGACGTCCGCGTGACCCAGATGGTGAACAACGTCGTGGGCGTGCACGCCGTCATCGAGAAGCTCACCCGCCGGCCGTGACCGGCGCCCCGGCCGTCGCGGTACGTCCGTCGCGCACCACGGGGAAAGCGACAAGGAAAGGAACGCCGACATGACCACCGTCGAGATCCCGGACTACCGGACCGACTCTTTCTTCGGTCTCGAAGACCAGTGGTTGCCCACCGCCGACGGTGAGCTCACCCACTACCACGAGGTCGGTGAAGGAACGCCGCTCCTCTTCCTGCACGGCTCGGGCACCGGGGTCACCGCCGCCGCGAACTGGTGGTTGAACCTGCCGCACCTCGCGCGGCACGGCCGTTGCATCGCCGTCGACTCCATGGGCTACGGACAGACCGTCGTGGCACCGGGCACCGAGTACGGCATCCGGGAGTGGGGACGGCACGCGCTGCGCGTGCTCGACGCGCTGGGCATCGACAAGACCTGGATCGTCGGCAACTCGATCGGCGGCTGGGTCGCCCTGCAACTCGCCATCGACGCACCGGAACGCATCCTGGGCATCGTCTCGATGGGCACGGGAGGCGCGAAGAGGACCGCGGCGCTGGCGGGCCACGCCACGCCCGAGCTGTCCCCGGCCGGCATCCGTCGCACGCTCGAACAGTTCGTCGTGGACAAGGAGTTGGTCACCGACGAATTGGTGGAGCTGCGCTACCGGGCGGCCTTGAACGACAGCGCGTCGAGCCGCCTGAAGGAGGTCGTGGCGGCCCGCGACCGGGACCGGGACGCGTTGCCGCTCGACCTCGGCGCCCTGGCGGAACTGGACCTCCCTGTGCTGCTGATCCACGGCATGCAGGACGTGGTCATCCCGGTCTCACGGACCTGGGAACTCCTGCACGCCGTCCCGCACGCCGACGCGCACCTCTTCAGCCGGTGCGGGCACTGGTCCCAGGTGGAACGCGCCGACGAGTTCAACGAGATCGTGGGGCAATACCTGCTCAGGCACGGGAGTCGTGGTCAGGTCTGAACGAGCCCTGCCGGGCGCGAAACCGGTCGTTCGCCGACCGAGGCACGGCGGCGGCGCCGGACTGCTGGGTGCGCCCGGGGGATCCGGGCCGTGCCCCCGGCATCAAGATCCGGACCACGGTCGCGGGGTACCAGGTGATTCCGTGCGTGCGCGGGGTGTTCGGGACTCTGGCGGGCCGTACGTGCTGCCCCGTACGGTGTGATCGATCATCCTCTAGACCGAAGGCGGTCCTGCATGGCCCTGTTCGACCTCTCCCTCGACGAACTCCGGGAGTATCACAGCGACTCGGTCGCCCCCGAAGACTTCGACGCCTTCTGGGCCAAGACGCTCCAAGAGGCGCGCTCATACGACCTGGACGCGTGCTTCGAGCCGGTCGACGCAGGACTGTCGACGGTCCGGCTGTACGACGTGACGTTCGCCGGGTTCGGCGGTCACCCGGTGAAGGGCTGGCTGCGGCTGCCGGTGAACGCCGAGGAACCGGCACCCCTGGTGGTGGAGTTCAAGGGCTACGGCGGCGGGCGCGGTCTCCCGCATGAGGACCTGCTGTGGGCATCCAGCGGCCGGGCGCACTTCGTGATGGACACCCGGGGGCAGGGCAGCGGCTGGGGCGGCGGGGGCAGCACCCCCGATCCGGTGGGAAGCGCTCCGGCGTACCCCGGCTTCATGACCCGGGGCATCGACGCCCCGGAGAACTACTACTACCGGCGGGTGTTCACCGATGCCGTGCGAGCCGTCGAGGCCGCCCGCTCGCACCCGCTGACCGACGCCTCGCGGACCGTGGCCGTCGGCGGGAGCCAGGGCGGCGGCATCACCATCGCCGTGGGCGGCCTGGTGCCGGACCTGGTCGCGGTGGCGCCGGACGTGCCGTTCCTGTGCGACTTCCCCCGCGCCACGGTGCTGACGGACCGGCACCCGTACCGAGAGGTGGGCCTCTACCTCAGGACGCACCGCGGCCGCACCGAGGAGGCCTTGCGTACGCTGTCGTACTTCGACGCCGTCCACTTCGCCGCCCGCGGCCGTGCACCCGCGCTGTTCTCGGCGGCGCTGGAGGACCAGACCTGCCCGCCGTCGACCGTCTTCGCGGCGTTCAACGCCTGGGCCGGCTCCGACAAGACCATCGAGGTCTACGACTTCAACGACCACGAGGGCGGCGGCCCCCACCACGAAGCGGCCAAGCTGCGCTGGCTGCGGTCGTACGCCTGACGCCACCGACGCGACGCGGAGGGCCGCTCGCACCCCTCTCACTCGCTCACGCTCGGCCCCTCCGCGGCTCCTCGCCCTGCTTCCGCCGTCGACGTCGTCCACCCCGGACGTGCCACCGGAATCGCGCGACCACGACCCGTACGGGACGGGACATGGTTCTACGCCACACGCAAACGCCCCGGCCAGCGCCGAGGAAGAGACGTTCCGCCCCTACTTCGACGACATCACCGATCACGTGTGGCTCGCGGCCCGCCTGACCGACCCCCCGAGCCAGGGGTCTCCCTTCTACGTGACCCCGCACCCCGACCGGACACCGACCCTGACCGCCCGCGTCCAGCGGCACATTGCCACTTTCGAACTCGGCAAGCTGTACGCCGCCCAGGTCGGTACCGAACTCGGCGCCCTCAACGATTACCTGAGAGACAAGCCGTACAAGGCCATCGCCGACGAGCTCCGGCACCGCGCCGCCAGCTACGGCACCCGCAACTCCTGGCAGGCCGCCGCCCTCTGCCGGGCCCTGGCCGCAAGCCTTGGTACGTCAGCTCCGGATACCTGAACGCATGGGACACGTGAGCCTGTCATCTACCCCGGTGCAGTGCACCACCAGCTGGCCCGGAAGCACCGGGCATCTGCGCGTCCCCCTCTCCCACGGCCCGTCACTGTCCGTAGCCCGAGCCCGCGGCAGGACATGAGGGGATCGGGGACGTACCCGGTGCGCGAGTTGCCGCTACCTTTCCCGGCCTAGGTGAATCGTGCTACGAGGCCGGTCCCTCCGGTGGCGTCTCGGCTCTCACGCTGCGGTACCACGACGGCCGGCTGTGGAGATCACCCCGCGGGAGCGACCGTTCCCTGGTGGCCGACACCGGCCGGGGTACATTCCCTGTTCACCTCACAGCCACCGGGAATTCTCTGTTTTTTGCCT
>NZ_JACADT010000700.1:0-3010 GCF_013421635.1 Streptomyces sp. UH6
CGGCCGCCGCGGCGGTCACCGTCCGGTGGTCCGCCACCGCCCGCAGGATGTGCAGCCGCCGTGCCTCGATCACCGGGCCATTGTCTCAGCTCGCCACGGGTGCCCGGTCACGGTGCCGCGGGTGACCGGGCGCCTCACCCGCCGTGCCCCGCGCCCCGGCGGGCGGATTCCAGGGGCCGGGGCACGGCGGTGGGGCACGACGGTGGGCGTCAGTCCCGCAGCTCGGCGCGGGCCGAGACGAAGGCGGCCACCGCGGTCTCCACGTCCTCGGTGGAGTGCGCCGCCGAGAGCTGCACCCGGATCCGGGCCTGCCCCTGCGGGACCACCGGGTAGGAGAAGCCGATCACGTAGACGCCGCGCTCCAGCAGCAGCTCCGCCATCCGTCCCGCCACCGTGGCGTCGCCGAACATCACCGGGGCGATGGCGTGCTCGCCCGGCAGGACGTCGAAGCCCTCCTCGGTCATCCGGGTACGGAACAGCGCGGTGTTCTCGGCGAGCCGGGCGCGCAGTTCGCCGGCGGACTCCAGCAGGTCGAGGACCGTGAGCGAGGCCGCCGCGATCACCGGGGCGAGGGTGTTGGAGAACAGGTAGGGCCGCGACCGCTGGCGCAGCAGGGCCACGATCTCCGCGCGCGCGGCGACGTAGCCGCCGGAGGCGCCGCCCAGCGCCTTGCCCAGGGTGCCGGTGACGATGTCGACCTTGTCCGTCACGCCGAAGAGTTCCGGCGTGCCCCGCCCGTTCGGGCCGACGAATCCCACGGCGTGGGAGTCGTCGACCATCACCATGGCGTCGTACCGTTCGGCCAGCTCGCAGATCTCGTCGAGCGGCGCCAGGTAGCCGTCCATGGAGAAGACGCCGTCCGTGACGATCAGCTTGCGGCGCGCGTCGGAGGCGGCCTTGAGCTGGGTCTCCAGGTCGGCCATGTCACGGTTGGCGTAGCGGAAGCGCTGCGCCTTGGACAGGCGGATGCCGTCGATGATCGACGCGTGGTTGAGGGCGTCGGAGATCACCGCGTCCTCGGCGCCGAGCAGCGTCTCGAAGACGCCGCCGTTGGCGTCGAAGCAGGAGGAGTAGAGGATGGTGTCCTCCTGGCCGAGGAACGCGGAGAGGCGGCCCTCGAGCTCCTTGTGCACCTCCTGGGTGCCGCAGATGAAGCGGACCGAGGCCATGCCGTAGCCCCAGCGGTCCAGCGCGGCGTGGCCGGCGGCGACGATCTCGGGGTGGTCGGCCAGGCCCAGGTAGTTGTTGGCGCAGAAGTTGAGCACCTCGCCCGGGCGTCCGCCGGCGGTGACGTCGACCTTGGCGGACTGCGGGGTGCCGATGACGCGCTCGGGCTTGTGCAGGCCGGCGGCGCGGATCTCGTCGAGGGTGGCGCGGATGTCGTCGCGCACGGAGTCGAACATCAGGGGCTCCAGAAGTGGTTACGGACGGCGAGCAGCGGTCGGCGGACGGACCGGCGGCGGGGTCAGGAGGTCCAGTCGAGGATGACCTTGCCGCCCTTGCCGCTGGCGGCGTCGGCGAAGGCCGCCTCGTGGTCGCGGTGGTCGTAGCGGCCGGTGATCACCGGGGCGAGGTCGAGACCGTTCTCCAGGAGCACGGACATGGCGTACCAGGTCTCGAACATCTCGCGGCCGTAGATGCCCTTGACGGTGAGCATCGAGGTGACGATGCGCGACCAGTCGACCGGGAACTCCTCGGCGGGCAGGCCGAGCATGGCGATCCGGCCGCCGTGCGTCATGTTGGCGATCATCTCGCGCATCGCGGCGGCCTGGCCGGACATCTCCAGGCCGATGTCGAAGCCCTCGCGCAGACCGAGTTCGCGCTGTCCGTCGGCGATGGTCGTCCGCGCGACGTTGAGGGCGAGGTCCGCGCCGATCTTGCGGGCGAGCTCCAGGCGTTCGTCGCTGACGTCGGTGACGACGACGTTGCGCGCGCCGGCGTGCTTGGCGACGGCGGCGGCCATCAGGCCGATCGGGCCCGCGCCGGTGATCAGCACGTCCTCGTTGACCAGCGGGAACGACAGCGCGGTGTGCACGGCGTTGCCGAACGGGTCGAAGATCGCGGCGACGTCGAGGTCGACGGGGACCCGGTGCACCCAGACGTTGCCGGCGGGCAGGGCGACGTACTCGGCGAACGCGCCGTCGCGGCCGACGCCGAGGCCGACGGTGGAGCGGCACAGGTGACGGCGGCCGGCCAGGCAGTTGCGGCACTTGCCGCAGACCAGGTGGCCCTCGCCGCTGACCCGGTCGCCCGGCTTGATCTCGGCGACGTCGCGGCCGGTCTCCACGACCTCGCCGACGAACTCGTGGCCGACGACCAGCGGGGCGCTGATCGCCTGCTGGGCCCAGCCGTCCCAGGCGCGGATGTGCAGGTCGGTGCCGCAGATGCCGGTGCGCAGCACCTTGATCAGCACGTCACCGGGGCCGATCCCGGGCTCCGGGACGTCCATGAGCCGGAGGCCCGGCTCCGCCTTCTCCTTGACCAGCGCCTTCACCGATGCGGCTCCTGTGCGTGCGTTCCCGTCCCCCGGGCACGGCGAAGCGGCCCGGGAACGGGAGAAGAGGATGGTTACCCCTAGAAAATGCCGCACCGGAGGCGTCCGGGTCCATCGAGGATTTCTTAAGCGCCACCTCAGGATTGCTTCAGACGCGGATCATGGGCCGCCGCTCACGTGTCCCTCACAGGCGCCGCCGCAGTTCGTCGCGGACCTGCCGCAGTACGACCGGGTCGGTGGGGGCGTGCTGGTAGGACGGGGCCTCGGCGCGGACCAGTCCGCCCTCGACGAGGTCGGAGACCACCACCTTGGCGACGGCCACGGGCAGCATGAGGCGGGCGGCGAGTTCGGCGATGGTCACGGGTGTCCGGGCGAGGCCGAGCGCACGGGCGTGCTCGGGGCCGGGGTGCCCGCTCGCCGGGTGGCCGCTCGCCGTGACGTGGGTCAGCAGGTCGAGGTCGGCGGTGGGCCGGGTGCGGCCGTTGCTGACCGTGTAGGGCCGCACCAGCCGGCCGG
>NZ_JACADT010000701.1:0-3007 GCF_013421635.1 Streptomyces sp. UH6
CCCGGCGGACGGGCGGCGCACAGGGCGAAGAGATAGGTGACGGTGTCGCTGCTGCTCATCGGACGCGGTTCTCCGGGGTGCTCTCCGTGGGCGTGGGCGTGGACGGGCCGCCGTTCCCGTCCTCGAGGCGGCTCTCCAGGGCCGCCAGACGTTCGCGGAGCATCTCGTTCTCCTCGGTGAGGGCGTCCCGGGCGGCGCGCGAGGACATCGCCGGGTCGGTCTCCCACCAGTCGATGCCCGCCCGCTTCGCCGTGTCGACGGAGGCGATGAAGAGGCGGAGCCGGATGGTGAGGAGTTCGATGTCCAGCAGGTCGATCTTGATGTCGCCGGCGATGACGATGCCCTTGTCGAGGATCCGTTCCAGCAGGTCCGCGAGGGTGCTGTTGTTCGGGCCCGGGACGTACACCGTCGGGTCCTGCGGGTCCGCCCATCCGGACACGTCCGTCACGGTGCTCCCCGCCGGTCACGGCGACGGCGTCGCCGGCCGCCGCCACGGCCGTCGTCGCGGTCCGCGTTCCGCGGCCCCTCGTCGTCCTCGCCGTCTTCCTCTTCCTCGCCCTCGTCATCCTCGGCGTCCTCGTCGAGGTCCTCCTCGTCGTCGCCGTATTCGCCCTCCTCCTCGTCCTCCTCCCCGTAGGGCTCGTCGTCGCCGTACTCGTCCTCGTCCTCGGAGTCCTCGTCCTCGTCCCGCTCCTCCGCCTCGCGGGCCTCCTCGTCCTCCATCGCCTCCTCGTGGCTGCGGACCACCTCGCCCTCGCGGATCTCGCCGCGCCAGCCCTCCAGCTCCTCGTCGCCGTGGAGCGTCACGTGCCGGGCGAAGTGCTTGAGGTCCAGACGGAGGCGGCGGCCCTGGGCGCGCCACAGGTTGCCGGTCTTCTCGAAGAACCCCGCCGGGTAGTACTCGACCACCACCACGATGCGGGTGAGGCGAGGGGCGAGTTCGTGGAAGGTGACCGCGCCCCGGGTGCTCCCCTTGGCGCCCTCGGAGGTCCACACGATGCGGTCGTCCGGGATCTGCTCCTGGACGGTGGCCTTCCAGCTCCTGCTGGACGGGCCGATCTTCAGGTTCCAGTCGGAGGTGATCTCGTCCTTCTGGCTCACCCCGCGGACACCCTTGGTGAAGCCGCTGAACTCCTCGAACTGCGTCCACTGGTCGTACGCGGTGCGCAACGGGACGGCCACGTCGAGGACTTCGACGATGTTGGTGGCCTTGAGGCCACCGCCGCCGCCCTTCCCGCCGCCACCACCGCCGCCGCCACCGCCGCCGCCCGTGAGCTTCTCCTTGACGGTGTCCTTCATGCCCTTGGCCTTCTCCGACAGCATGGCCTTCGCCGGGGACTCGCCCTTGACCACCCGTCCGGCCACGGCCCCCAGGCCGCCGGCCTTGCCGGCCTTGCCGCCCACGCCGTCGGCCGCGTCGAGGAGGCGGTCGGTGACGCCGCCGAGCCGGTCGCCCGCCTTCGAGACCAGACTGCTGCCCAGGGCGCCGATCAACTCGCCGAAGGCGTCCTTCAGTTCGTCGAACGGGAGCCCCTCGTCCTGGTGGTCCCGGCCGCCGCCGCGTTCCTGCCGTCCGTTCGTCATGTCGTCGCTCACTTCCCTCGCCGAGTGCCGGACCCGGAGCCGGACTTGGTGGCAGCTCTCTTCTTCACCGCGGCGTTGGCCACCGAGGGACCCGTCGACGCCGCGCGGCGGACCGTGGCCCGGCGCGCGGTGCCCCGGTCGGCCACGGACGACCGCAGGCCCGCGGACCCCGCCGAGGTCCGCCGCCCCGGCGAGCCCGCGGCAGGCTTCTTCCCGTCCGCCTCGTCCTCCGCCTCGTCCTCGTCGTAGGCGTCGTCCCGGTCGTACGCGTCCTCGTCGTCCTCGTCGTCCTCGTCCGCCTCGTTCACGGGCTCCTCGTCGTACGCGGAGTCGTCGTCGGCGTACCCGTCGTCCTCGTCCCGGTCCCCGCGGCCCGCCGCGCCCGAAAGGCGTTCGCCGCGGTCGCGCAGGGAGTCGCTGAGGTCGAGGAGCTTGCGGCGGGCGGCCGCGGTGACCGCCGAGCGGCCGGCGTTCAGCACCTCGTGGCGCACCTGGTCGGTGAGGTCCTGGAACTGCGGGGTCTCCCGCAGCTTGGTCAGGCCCTGCGTGGCGAGCTGGGAGGGCGACATGCTGAAGCGCCGCCCCGCCAGGTAGGTGCCGACGGCCAGGGCCAGCTTGGCCTTCTTGGTGCGGCCGAGGAGATATCCACCGGCGACGGCGGCGGCCATCGCCGCCTTGCAGTTCTGGTTCATCGAAGTCCCTCGGGAGTACGGGTGCGAGCGGGAGTGGTGGGGCGGCCGCCCACGCGGCGGACGGGGTTCTCCAGCAGCTTCAGGAGGCGGTCCTCCTCCTTCTCGAAGGCCGCCTCGTCGATGGCGCCCTCGTCCAGGGCGCGGTGCAGCGCCGCCAGCCTCGCCTGCACCAGACGCGGGTCACGGGCCTGCCGCTCGGCCTCACGGGCGAGCTGGTCGGCGATCCACACCGTCCCCCGGACCGGGGCGAGGGGGAGCAGCAGGATTTCGGTGAGAAGTCCCACGCCTACCTCCCCGCCGGGCCGGGAGCGGACGTGAGGGTGGCGGTGGCACGCGTGGCGGTGGCGGCCGTCGTGGGAGCGTCCACGAAGCTGTAGCAGGGCAGCGGCCCCGTCAGACTGAGCGCGATCCGCGCGCCGTGACGCAGCGCCTGCTCCTCGACGGCCTGCCGGAAGCGCTCCTCCGCGTCCGCGGGCACCAGGAAGGAGGCGCTGAGCACGACGGTGTCGTCCACCTCGCCGCGCGCCGTGCGGGTGGCCAGCGCGGCAAGACGGGAGTGCACCTCGCGCGCCGCGCGCCCCGCCTCCCGGGTGACGGCGCGGGCCAGCGCCTCGCCCAGCCGGACGTTGGCGTCGTAGTCGGGACGGCGGCGGGTCCGCCGGGCCAGCGCCCGCAGCTTCTCGTCCCGGCGGACCAGGTCCTCGAAGCAGCCGGGCACCGTCGTGCCCTTG
>NZ_JACADT010000702.1:0-2991 GCF_013421635.1 Streptomyces sp. UH6
CACCTCGGCTGGTCGGTGCTCGAGGAACTCGCCGCGAAGGACCCGCAGCGCCGCCGCCCGGGCACCACCGACGTGGCGCAGCCGCTGCTGTTCGCGGTGCAGGTCGGGCTGGTGGCCGTGCTCCGTGCCCACGGCATCCGGCCCACGGGTGCCGTCGGGCACAGCGCGGGCGAGATGGCGGCGGCCTGGGCGGCCGGCGCCCTCGACCTGGACACCGCCGCCAGGGTCCTGGCCGTGCGCTCGCGGGCCCAGGCGTCGACCGCGGGCGAGGGAGGGATGGCGGCCGTGGGTGCGGAACCCGGGCGGGTCGAACGATGGCTGGCGGCCTACGACGGCCGCCTCGAGATCGCCGGTGTCAACAGCCCGCGCGACGTCACCGTCAGCGGGGACAGGGACGCCGTCGCCGATCTCGGTGACCGGCTCGCACGGGAGGGCGTCTTCTTCCGGGACCTCGGCCTGGACCACGCCTTCCACAGCCGGGTCATGGATCCGCTGAGGGACGGCCTGCTCGACGCGCTCTCCGGGCTGAAGACCGGTCGGGCGGACATCCGGTACGCCTCCGCCACCACCGGAACCCTGCTGACGGGCACCGAACTGGACGCCGAGTACTGGTGGCGCAACCTGCGGCAGCCGGTGCTGTTCGGCGACGCCGCGGACCGTCTGCGGGAGGCGGGCTGCTCCGTCTTCGTCGAGGTCGGTCCGCATCCGGTGCTCTCCGGATACCTCAACCGGGCCGCCGGCGGTGCCGGACGTCCCTCCCAGGACATCACCGTGCCCATGATGCGTCGCGGCGCACCAGGCCCCAGCGGCGTCCGCGCCTGTCTGTCCGCGCTGCTGGCCGCGGGCGTCCGCAGCGATCACCGCGTGCTCTTCCCACGTCGGGGACGTGTGGTGGACCTCCCCGGTTATCCGTGGCAGCGCGAACGGCACTGGAACGGCCGTCCCGGGCTGTGGCAGACGGGCCGCGGGGACGGCACCCTCGACCACCCACTGCTCGGTGAGCGGGCAGCGGTCGCCGAGCCCACCTGGCACGGCTCCTTCGAGCCGGCCCGGCTCCCCTGGCTGGCCGACCACAGGGTCGGCGACACCGTGGTCATGCCGGCCGCCGGGATGACCGAGATGGCGCTGGCCGCCGGACGGCGCGTGCACGACGGCCGTCTCGAGATCACCGGTCTCCACATCCACCAGGCACTGCTGCTGCCCTTCGACCCGGACGACGACGGCGTGGAGGTGCAGACCTCGCTCGCCGGCGAGGACGGCGTGGTGACGATCGCCTCCCGTTCCGGTGGTGAAGGCACCTGGACCCGGCACGCCCGCTGTCGGGTCAGGCGGCTGCACGCGCCCGCCCCCGGGCTCCTGGACGTCAGCGGCATCGGCAGGGCACTGCCCCGGAACAGGCCACCCGCGGAACACTACGCGAGCGGCGAGCGCCAGGGCCTGCGCTACGGCCCGGCCTTCCAGGTGCTCGACGACCTGCGCTTCGACGACAGCCAGGTCCTGGCGCGGTTCACCGCCCGGGTCGACACCGCCGGTCACGAGGCGCACCCGACGCTCCTGGACGGCGCCCTCCAGGCGGTCGCGCCCGTGGTCGAGGAGCGCATGCCCGGAGCCCGGTACCTGCCGGTGGCCGCCGACCGCATCCGCGCCTGGCGGCGCCTGCCCTCCGCCGGTCACATCCACGTGCGGGTACGCCGCGTCTCCGAACGCGAAGTGGTGTGCGACGCGACGGTGGCCGCCCTCGGTGGATTGATCTGCCTCACCGTCGAGGGCTGCCGTCTGCGTCGCTTCGACGAGGGCGACCGGACCCCCACGCCCCTGGTCGGCACGGTGATGAGGGCGGCGCCGCGCCCCGGGCAGGGGCACCCCCCGCAGTGCGCCCTGCCGTTCCCCGCGGACCTCGCGGAGGGCTGCGCGGACGAGTTGCGCCAGGTCGCGTCGTGGTGGAGTCGCGGCGACGGCCCCGTGGCCGTGGCGGTGACCCGCGAGCTGGCGGCGCACTTCACCGCGCGGTCCGTGCGGGAGCTGCTGGCCGAGGCCGGGCACGAGGAGCGCGCGTTCACCGTCGACGGCCTCGTACGCGCCGGAGTGCCCGCCCCGTACGCCCGGCAGCTCGGCCTCCTGCTGGAGAACGCCCGGGCCCACGGTCTGGCGGAGCGGGAGCAGGAGCACGGGCCCGGGCGGGACGGCCCGGGCGGTGGCTGGCGCCTGACGGGCACCGCACGGCCTCAGGCGCTCTTCCAGGAACTGATCACCCGCCATCCCGGCCTCGTCACGGAGCTGGCGCTGATGGCCCGTTGCGGAAGCGGGCTGACGGCGACGCTGCGAGGTGACCACGACCCCGAGCAGCTCTTCTCCGACTCCGACCGGCACCTGCTCGAGGAAGTGCGCACCGACGTCGGCACGGCCTCCTACCACCACCGTGCCGCCCGCGCCGCGGTGCGCGCGCTGGTGCGGCGTTGGCCCGCCGACCGGCCCCTGCGGGTTCTGGAGGCCGGTGCCGGAGCCGGGGCCATCGCCACGTTCCTCCTGCCGGAGCTGCCTCCGGAACGTACCCGGTACACGTACACGGACGTCACGGACGAGTTCTTCCCCAGGGCGCGGCACCGCCTGGCCGGCCACGACTTCCTGGACCTGCGCACACTCGACCTCGACCGCGACCCGCGGACGCAGGGGTTCGCGGAGGGCGACCACGACCTCGTGGTGGTGAGCGGCGCCCTGCACGACGCCGGCGACCTGCGGCGGGCCCTGCGGCACATCGCGGGGCTGCTGGCCGACGACGGCCTGCTCCTGCTGATCGAACCGCACCGGCCGGCCGGCCTCGCCCTCATGACCGGGTTCCGGTCCGGTTGCTGGGACCAGCAGGACACGGATCTGCGCCCGGCCGGCCCGCTGCTGTCCGCTGAGGGCTGGCACCGGCTGCTGTCGGAGGAGGGCTTCACCGACTGCGCCCGGCTGGCTCCGGCGGACGGCCCCGGCGAGGACGAGGCCTCG
>NZ_JACADT010000703.1:0-2990 GCF_013421635.1 Streptomyces sp. UH6
TCGAGGGACGGCTCGGGACCCGGTTGGAGGCCCGGCTCGGGGTCCGGCTCGGGCGGCGTGTCGTGCGGGGGTCGGTGCATGGGGGCTCCTCGGCAGGGTCCGATCGAGGTCAGTGTGATCGGGCCGGGGAGCCCCGGACCGGCCGTGCCCCGCCAGGTCACCGTGGAGAGTGACGGCGGGGCCGCGGCCGGGATGCCGGGGCCGGACGGGAGACGGTGCGGCGCGTCAACCTCGGGCGGAGGAGGACGCGCCGACCGGCTCGGCGCTCAGCGACGCGGACTCGGCGGCTGAACGGCTCGGCGGCTCAGCAGCTCGACAGGTAGCTGGTGAGGGCGCTCTTCTCGGCGGAGTCCACCGAGAGGCCGTAGTAGTACTTCACCTGCACCCAGGCGCGCACGTAGGTGCAGCGGTAGGCGGTGCGGGACGGCATCCAGGTGGCGGGGTCCTGGTCGCCCTTCGTCTGGTTCACGTTGTCGGTGACGGCCAGGAGCTGCGGCCGGGTGAGGTCGTTGGCGAAGGCCTGGCGCTGTGAGGTGGTCCAGTTGCGGGCGCCGGAGTCCCAGGCCTCGGCCAGCGGCACCAGGTGGTCGATGTCCACGTCCGAGGCCGCGGACCAGGTGGCGCCGTCGAAGGGCGAGTACCAGCTGCCGCTGGTGGCGGCGCAGGCCGAGTCGGTGACCACGCCCGAGCCGTCGCGCTTGAGGACGGTCTCGCGGGTGTTGCAGGCGCCGCTGATGGTGATCCAGTGCGGGAACAGGTCGCGGTCGTAGCCGGTACGGACCTCGGTCTGGACCGGCAGGGCGGCGAGGTAGCTGCGGGCGGTGGCGCCGCTGACCGGGGTGGGGAGGGCGGCGGACGCGCTCGGGGCGGCGAAGAGGCCCAGCGAGGCGACGATCCCGGCCAGCGCCGAGACTATGCCGAACCGGCGGGCGTGACGCGCGTAGAACTTGGGCATGCGAGGTCCCTCGAAGGTGGGAGGCGAAACGCGGACGGACGGCATGCTCTTCGCGTGACGTTGCCGGCGGATGAGCAGCCGGTGAGAAGTTAGCGACGCGTACATGCCACGACAAGGGGCCGCGGGAGGTTGCGACGGGTTCGCCCGGATGTTCGCACCGGAAGTTCACGTACGATGGAGGAAGCGGAAGGGGAGTAGCCCTACGCCGGGACCGTCGACATACTGCTCAGCTCGCTGAGCCGGCGCCCGGAGGCCGTGCACCGGTGTGAACCGGACGGCTGGCGAGACCTTCGGCAAGCAGTGCATACCCGTGTACGTCCGTGTGTGCTGCCGTGCCGAGGTGTTCGCAGACGCGCAATCTCTCGGTGGGGTGGCCCGACCGATTGAGGAAATGTGATCAGCCTTGGTGTGACGGCGCTCGTCTTCGGCGTCGTCTTTCTCGCGGAGCTCCCCGACAAGACCGCACTGGCCGGCCTGGTGCTGGGGACCCGCTACCGCGCCTCCTACGTCTTCGCGGGGGTCGCGGCGGCCTTCCTGGTCCACGTGGTGCTCGCCGTCGCGGCGGGCAGCGTGCTGACGCTGCTGCCGCAGCAGATCGTGCACGCGATCACCGGTGTGCTCTTCCTCGGTGGCGCGGCGGTGCTGCTCATGAAGAAGGGCGAGGACGAGGAGGAGATCCGCAAGCCGGAGAACCAGTCCTTCTGGAAGGTCTCGGGCGCCGGTTTCATGCTCATCCTGGTCGCCGAGTTCGGCGACCTGACCCAGATCATGACGGCCAACCTGGCCGCCCGGTACGACGACCCGCTGTCGGTCGGGCTCGGGGCCGTGCTGGCGCTGTGGTCGGTGGCCGGTCTCGGCATCGTGGGCGGCAAGGCGCTGATGAAGAAGGTGCCGCTGGAGCTGATCACCAAGATCGCCGCGGTGCTGATGACGGGGCTGGGCCTGTGGAGCCTCTGGGAGGCGATCGCCGGCTGAGGCCGTCGAGGACGGGAGCCCTCGCGTCGGTGGCGTCGGTGGCGTCGGCGGCGGCGTCTGCGGCGTCGGCCGGTGCCGGTGGCGCCGGCGGTGCCGATGGTGCCAACGGTGCGGGTCGGTGTCACCCGGTGCCGTCGGCGGCCTTCGCTCCGGTCGAGCTTCCGGCCCTCCCGCGCCCTGCGGCGCCCCGGCGGTCCGCGCCTCGGAGGGGCGTGTGTCCACATCGTGGACCCCAGGGTGGCGGCCGGCCCCAGGGTTTTGTATCGTTGAGGAACAAAGTGGTTCCCGCTCGTCACCCCCTGACCGGCGGGCGGGGCCACCTTGGTCTGCTTTCTCTTGTGTCTGGAGCCGTGCCGTATGGCCATGGGTGCCGCCGTCGAAATCTCCGTCCGCGCCCTGTTGCTGGACATGGACGGAACCCTCGTCAATTCCGATGCCGCCGTGGAGCGCGTCTGGCGCCGCTGGGCCGCGTCCCAGGGGCTCGACGGCGACCACGTGGTCAAGGTGGCCCACGGCCGTCAGGGCCACGCCACGATGGCGCTGCTGCTGCCCGACCGCCCCGTGGCGGAGAACCACGCCGACAACGCGTGGCTGCTGGCGGAGGAGTCCGCCGACACCGAGGGCGTGGTGGCCGTGCCCGGAGCCCCCGAGTTCCTGGCCTCGCTGCGCGGGGTTCCGCACGCCCTGGTGACCTCCGCGGACGTGAAGCTGTGCACGGCGCGGATGGCGGCCGCCGGGCTGGCGCTGCCGGAGACCCGGGTCACGGCGGAGGACGTCGCCCACTCCAAGCCGGACCCGGAGGGCTTCCTGAAGGCGGCCGCCGAGCTGGGGGTCGCACCGGAGGACTGCCTCGTGTTCGAGGACTCCGAGGCCGGGATCACCGCGGGCAAGGCCGCCGGGATGCGGGTGGTCGGTGTGGGCCCGCGGGCCCACGCGCACGCGCCGGACGTGGTGGTGCGCGACCTGCGTCAGATCCGGGTGGAACCCGGCGCCGACGGTTCGGTGCTGGTGAGGGCCAGGCGGGACTGAGTTCCGCCCCACCGGACGGCCGCCGGGCGCG
>NZ_JACADT010000704.1:0-2995 GCF_013421635.1 Streptomyces sp. UH6
CTCCCCGGGCTGCGCTCCTTCGCCCGGTTCGCCCGCGAGGGCACGGTGCGGCCGAAGCGCGACGGCCTCGCGGACATCCCCCGCATCCCCTACCGGCCCGGGCCGCTGCCCCGGGTCGACGCCGGGCAGGTGGCCGTCACCTGGGCGGGACACGCCAGTTGGGTGATCAGGATCGGCGGCCTCACGGTCCTCGCCGACCCGGTGTGGTCCCGCCGCATCCTCGGCACGCCCGCCCGGATCACCCCGGTCGGCGTCCCGTGGGACGCGCTGCCCCCGGTGGACGCCGTGGTGATCAGCCACAACCACTACGACCACCTGGACCTGCCCACCCTGCGCCGACTGCCCTCCGACACACCGGTGTTCGTGCCCGGCGGCCTGGCCCGGTGGTTCTGCCGACGGGGCTTCCGGAGAGTGGTCGAACTCGACTGGTGGGAGTCGGCGCGGCTGAAGGGGGTGCGGCTGGACTTCGTGCCGGCCCACCACTGGTCGAAGCGGACCCTCACCGACACCTGCCGCAGCCTGTGGGGCGGCTGGATGCTCACCGCGGACGACGACGCGCCCGCGGTCGACGGCACGGGCGACGGCCCACGGGCCGGCACGGGAGGCGGGCGCCGGCGCGTGTACTTCGCCGGGGACACCGGCTACGGGCACTGGTTCCGGCGGATCGGTGAGCGCTACCCGGACATCGACCTGGCGCTGATGCCGATCGGCGCCTACGACCCCCGCTGGTGGCTGCGCGACGTGCACTGCGACCCGGAGGAGGCGGTCCGGGCCACCCTGGACGTCGGCGCCCGCCGGATGGCCCCGATGCACTGGGGCACGTTCCTGCTGTCCTCCGAACCGGTCATGGAGCCCCTGCACCGGGTCCGTGAGGCCTGGGCCGCGACCGGACGGGCCCGCGAGGACCTGTGGGACCTTCCGGTGGGCGGCTCCCGGGTGCTCGACGGCTGACCGCCGGGCGTGACCGCCGCGGATGGCCGCCGCGCGTGACCACCCGCGCGTGACCGCCGGGCGTGACCGTCGGGCGCGACCGGACACCGGGAGGGTGACGGCGCCCCTCCGGCGGTGCCCGGTCAGCGGTCCCGGAAGCGGTTCCACACGGTGGGGGCGGCGCTGATCGCCAGCGTCAGCACCACCACCGTGACCACGCCCTTCCAGGGTTCGTCGAACAGGGAGCCGCCCAGCACCCCGATGACCTGGTAGGTGGCCGCCCAGGCCAGACAGGCCAGTGCGTTGCCCCGCGCGAACCGGCGCAGCGGCCAGCGGGCCACCAGGCAGGCCAGTATCACCGGCAGCCGCCCCGCCGGAATCATCCGGGACAGCACCAGCACCGGCACGGCGTGCCGCCGCAGCTTCTCCTCGGTCCGATCGAGCCGTTCCTGCGGGGCCCGGTCCCGGATCCCCTCCAGCCAGCGGGTGCCGCCGCGCGACTCCATCCCGCGCCGGCCGAGCCAGTACAGCGCCACGTCACCCAGGCACGCCGCCGCCGAGGCCACCAGCAGCAGGACCCCCAGCGACACCGCCGGAGCCGCGTGGTGGAAGGCGACCACCGCGGCCGAACTCACCAGCGGGCCCGTCGGCACCACCGGGACCAGCGAGCCCAGCAGCACGAGGAGGAACAGCATCGGATAGCCCACCGCGCCGTCCGGCGTCACCGGGTTCCCCCGAGCCGCGCCGACTCGCCGTGCCCGAGCAGGCGCACCTCCACGCCGGGTGCGCTGCGGGCCGCCAGCCGTGCGAACTCGTCGCCCGGGGAGTGGAACTCGTGCGGGCGCACCGCGTCCATCCCGACCGGCCAGAACGTCCCGTAGTGCACCGGGACCGCGCACCCCGGGCCGAGCGTCGCCAGCGCCTCGGCGGCCCGGGCGGCGTTGAGGTGCCCCTCGCCGAGGAACGGACCCCAGCCGCCCACCGGCAGCAGTGCCAGGTCGACCGCCCCCACCTCCTTGGCCATGGTGTCGAACAGTCCGGTGTCCCCGGCGAAGTAGGTGCGCCGTTCGCCCTCCACCACGAACCCGAGGGCGGGGGAGCGGTGCGGTCCGAACGGCAGCCGCCGCCCGTCGTGCCGGGCCGTCACCGCCCGGACCGTCAGGTCCGCCACCCGCGTGCGGTCACCCGGCTCCACCTCCCGCACGTCCAGCGAGCGCGCCCGCGCCAGCCGGGCCAGCGCGGGCACCGCACGACCCGTTCCGCGCGGCACCAGCAGTACGGTGCCGGGTTCCAGCCGGGCCAGGGACGGCAGATGGAGATGGTCGGCGTGCAGGTGCGACACGAGCGCCACCTCCGCGCGCCACGCCTCCGGTGGTGGTGGCGCACCCCTCCGGCGGCGCAGATGCGCGAGCCGGCGCGTGAACAGGGGGTCCGTCAGGACGCGTACGCCCGAGTCCCGCAGCGTGCAGGTGGCGTGTCCCCACCAGGTGATCTCCGCCGGCACCTCGCCGTCCTCCCTCGTGCTCCGTGCGACCCGGTTCCGAGCCTACGGGTAGGGGCAGGCTCGGCGGGGCAGGCGGATCTTGACGCCCACGCCCACCGTCTGCCCGGTATGGCAGGGTTGAACGGCCCGTCCGCCGCTCGGCGGGCGTAGCGGGAGAACGAGAGGTGCGAGTGAACGACCGCTGGCGGCGGGGCGCCGGACAACTGGGGCGGAGCGTCGCCGTGTGGGCGGTCTCGACGCTGACCATGCTGGTGCTGGCCGGGCTGCTCCCCGATTTCCGGCTGGAGGCACCGGACGGCGGCAGCGCCACCCGGCTGGGCGTCACCGCGGCCCTCGGCGCGGGCGCCTTCGGCCTGCTGTCCGCGCTGGTGTGGCCGCTGCTCGTCCGCCTGCTGCTGCTGATCCCCGCCCTGGTGCCGGCGCTGCTGGTCTTCTTCCTCAACGGCGGCCTGCTCCTCGTCGCGCTCTGGGTCAACCCGGTGCAGCGGGGCGAGGCCAGCCCGGAGACCGCCGTGGTGGTGGCCGCGGTGATGTCCGCGGTGGCCTCGGCGACCGGCGACC
>NZ_JACADT010000705.1:0-2982 GCF_013421635.1 Streptomyces sp. UH6
GAGGTTACGGCAGGGCCAGCATCCGCTCGAGGGCCAGCTTCGCGTACGTCTCCGTCTCCCGGTCGACCTGGATCCGGTTGACCAGCTTGCCGTCCGCGAGCGACTCCAGCGTCCACACCAGGTGCGGCAGGTCGATCCGGTTCATGGTCGAGCAGAAGCACACCGTCCGGTCGAGGAAGACGACCTCCTTGCCCTCCGGGGCGAAACGGTTCGCCAGCCGCCGGACCAGGTTGAGCTCCGTGCCGATGGCCCACTTGGACCCGGCCGGCGCCGCCTCCAGCATCTTGATGATGTACTCCGTCGAGCCGACGTGGTCCGCCGCGGCGACCACCTCGTGACGGCACTCGGGGTGCACCAGCACGTTGACGCCCGGGATCCGCTCCCGCACGTCGTTCACCGACTCCAGGCTGAACCGCCCGTGCACCGAGCAGTGCCCGCGCCACAGGATCATCTTCGCCGCGCGCAGCTCCTCGGCGGTGAGCCCGCCGTTCGGCTTGTGCGGGTTGTAGACGACGCAGTCCTCCAGCGACATGCCCATGTCCCGCACCGCGGTGTTGCGGCCCAAGTGCTGGTCGGGGAGGAACAGCACCTTCTGGCCCTGCTCGAACGCCCACTCCAGCGCCCGCTTCGCGTTGGAGGAGGTGCAGATGAGACCGCCGTGCCGGCCGGTGAAGGCCTTGATGTCGGCGGAGGAGTTCATGTAGGAGACGGGGACGACCTGCTCGGCCACGCCCGCCTCGGTCAGCACGTCCCAGCACTCGGCGACCTGCTCGGCCGTCGCCATGTCGGCCATCGAGCAGCCGGCGGCGAGGTCGGGCAGGACGACCTTCTGGTCGTCCGTGGTGAGGATGTCGGCCGACTCGGCCATGAAGTGGACGCCGCAGAAGACGATGTACTCGGCCTCCGGGCGGGCCGCGGCGTCGCGGGCGAGCTTGAAGGAGTCGCCGGTGACGTCCGCGAACTGGATGACCTCGTCGCGCTGGTAGTGGTGACCGAGCACGAAGACCTTGTCCCCGAGCTTCTCCTTGGCCGCGCGGGCGCGCTCCACCAGGTCCGGGTCGGACGGCGACGGCAGGTCGCCGGGGCACTCGACGCCCCGCTCGCTCCGGGGGTCGGCCTCACGGCCGAGGAGGAGCAGCGCGAGCGGCGTCGGCTGGACGTCGAGCTCCTGAGGCTGGGCGGTGGTCACTACACGCACCCTTTCTGTTCTGCGGCTTCCCCGGACGGGGAGGTGGGCCTAACCTTTTCGTCTAAATGACGCTATCTATCATAACCTCTGCCGGCCGGTTTCCGGGCGGCCGATAGCGTCGATGTGACGTGAATCCCGGTCGGCTCCCTCGGAGCGGTGGGCGCTGTTCCGGGTCCCGGGCGTGTGCGAGCATGAGGTAGGACGATCGACGCCCTCCAGGCTCTCGACTTCGCCCGGGCCGGGGCGGAATGAATCCGCGGCCGGGCCGGTTGAATCGTCGGCAAGCAGTCTCCGTACAACCCGGGAGAGATGTAGATGTCCGTATCGGACGAGAAGACCACCGTCACCGACGGCATCATCCTGACCGACGCCGCCGCGGCCAAGGTCAAGGCCCTGCTCGACCAGGAAGGCCGTGACGACCTGGCGCTGCGCGTCGCTGTTCAGCCCGGTGGCTGCTCGGGCCTGCGGTACCAGCTGTTCTTCGACGAGCGTTCCCTCGACGGCGACGTGGTCAAGGACTTCGACGGCGTCAAGGTGGTCACCGACCGCATGAGCGCCCCGTACCTGGGCGGCGCGTCGATCGACTTCGTCGACACCATCGAGAAGCAGGGCTTCACGATCGACAACCCGAACGCCACCGGCTCCTGCGCCTGCGGCGACTCGTTCAACTGAGCCGGTCCGACCGAGGCTCGACACCGAGGGCGGCGCTCCCCTGACGGGGGCGCCGCCCTCGGGCGTTGCCGGGACCGGGCGCGGGCGTGCGTCAGCGCGCGGACGGGCGCGGCGTGTCCTTCTCCTCGGGCACGGGCGTCCCGGCGGAGTCGACCACCGTGCGCCCGCCGAGCGGCTCGTCGAGCTCCACGCTCCGGTGGTGGATCTTGGCGATCATGATGCAGACCCGGTCGGGCCACTTCCTCTCCTCGACGACCACCTCCACCCGGTCCCCGCGCTCGGTCGCCCGCAGGGTGAAGTCCGAGCACACGCCGGCCTCGAAGGCCACGGTGAGGCGGCCGTCCTCGGCCCGGTAGCCGATGACCCGTGCCCGGTCGGTGCCGGTCCCGTCGTCCGGCCCGGTCGGGCGGGGGCTGGGCTGCTCGGCCGGCGGCTCCTCGGGGGTGACGAGGAAGGCCGGGTCGACGGCCGGGTGGGCGACGGTCAGCGGGTCGACGGCGTTCGGGATCCGCACCTGGAAGATCCACGACGGCACCAGCGCCTGTCGTCCGTCCGTGGGGAACGCGGCCAGGCCGAGGACCGCGCTCTCCACGGTGGCGGTACGCCGCTTCGGCGGCTGCTCGGGCGTGCAGGGGTCGGCCGGCGGCACGGAGCCGGCCGGGCGCCCCGCGTCCTCGCCCCGCCCGTCGGTGTGCGGCACCGCGCTGGCGCAGCCGGGCTCCGGGGCACCGCCGAGGCCGGAGCTCAGCCGGTCGAGGTCCTTCAGCGCCTCCTCCGCCTCCACCAGCGGGTAGGAGTCGCCGCGGACCGGGTCGGCGAGCTGTCCGGCGCCCGAGGTCACCGTGGAGTCCGGGCCCACGCGCAGGCTGGTGGTCCAGCCGTGGGTGGGCAGACCGCCGATCACCGGATCGGCCTCGACCGTCCGTTCGGCGCCCAGGGTGCGGCTCGCGTCGACCTCGGCGTCCCCCTGCCCGGCCGCCTCCAGCACCGGGGCGGCGGCGGCCTTCGCCTTCGCCTCGCCGACCGGTGTCCGCCCGTCGGACAGCTCGCGGGTGAACGTCCAGGAGGCGGGCGCCTCGCGGTCGACGGACAGCTCGCGGCCCGCCTTCCACGCCGTGCCC
>NZ_JACADT010000706.1:0-2982 GCF_013421635.1 Streptomyces sp. UH6
ACGGGTGGGAGAGGCCGGCGCGGGTGAGGGCGGCGTCCGTCACCCCTCCCGTCCGGGACGGCCGCCCCGGTCCGCCGGGCGCAGGAAGCGGATCACGGGATGGCCGGGGCCGTGGGTGACCTCGGCGCGGACGCCGTGGACCCGCTCGATGAGGGCGGGCGTCAGGACCTCGGCGGGGGTGCCCTCGGTGACCGCGCGCCCCTCGCGCAGGACGAGCAGGCGGTCGCAGTACATCGCGGCGAGGTTCAGGTCGTGCAGGGCGATCACGGTGGTGACCGGCAGGCCGGCGACGAGGTCGAGCAGGTCGAGCTGGTGGTGGATGTCCAGGTGGTTGGTAGGTTCGTCGAGGAGGAGTTCACGGGGTTCCTGGGCGAGCGCGCGGGCGATCTGGGCACGTTGGCGTTCGCCGCCGGAGAGGGTGTGCCAGGACTGGCCGGCCCGGCCGGTCAGACCGACGCGTTCGAGCGCCTCGGCGACGGCGTCCGCGTCGGCCGCCGTGGCCGGCGTCCAGGCACGGCGGTGCGGGATGCGGCCGAGGGCGACGACCTCCCGGACGGTCAGTTCGGTCTGGGTGTGCGCGTGCTGCTCGACGGTGGCGACGCGGCGGGCGGTGACCCGGCGGCCCACCGCGGGGAGCGGGCGGCCGTCCAGGGTCACGACTCCGGAGGTGGGGGCGAGCACCCCGGCCAGCATCCGCAGCAGGGTCGACTTCCCCGAGCCGTTCGGGCCGAGCAGACCGACCGTCTCGCCGGGGCGCAGGGTGAGCGTGACGCCGTCCACGAGGACCTTGTCGCCGGCCCGCCGCACCACGCGGTCCGCGCGCAGGCCGGTCATGTCCTCCTCCGTCCGCGGTGGAGCACGGCCACGAAGGCCGGCACGCCGATCAGGGACGTCACCACACCCACCGGGACCTCCCGCGGGTCGAGGAGCGTACGGGCCGCGGTGTCCACCCACACCAGGAAGACGGCCCCGGTCAGTGCCACCGCGGGCAGCAGACGGGCGTGGCCGGAGCCGGTGAGGAGCCGGGTGGCGTGCGGGAGGACCAGGCCGACGAAGCCGATCGCGCCGACGCAGCTGACCAGGGCGGCGGTGAGCAGCGCCGTCGCCGAGAGCAGGATCAGGCGGGTGCGGGCGACCCGGATCCCGAGGCCGGCGGCGGCCTCGTCCCCGAAGGCGAAGGCGTCCAGCGTGCGGGCGTGTCCGAGGCAGACGGCCAGGACGACGGCGAGCACGGCCGCGCAGAACAGCAGTTGCCCCCAGTCGGCGCCCGTGAGGGAACCCAGCAGCCAGAACAGCACGCCCCGGGTGGTCTCGGCGTCCGCGGAGGTCATCACGACGAACGAGGTCAGCGCGGAGAACAGTTGCATGGCCGCCACCCCGGACAGCACCACCCGGTCGGTGCCGCCGCCGGAGGTGTGGCCGATCAGCAGCACCAGGGCGAAGGAGAGCAGCGCGCCGAGGAACGCGCCCGCCGACAGGGACACCACTCCGCCGCCCGCCCCGAGCACGACCACGGCGACCGCTCCGGTGGACGCGCCGGAGGACACCCCGAGCACGAAGGGATCGGCCAGCGGGTTGCGCAGCAGCGACTGCATCACCGTCCCGCACACCGCGAGGCCGGCCCCGCAGACGGCGGCGAGCAGGGTGCGCGGCATCCGCAGGTTCCAGACGATGCCGTCCCGCAGCGGCGTCACGGTGGCCCCGGCGCCGCCGAGGCCGAGATGGGCGGCGACGGAGTCCCGGACCTCCCCGGTGGAGATGTCGGCGGGCCCGAACGTCACGGCCACGGCGACCGAGGCGAGCAGCACGGCCAGTCCCGCGCCGGCCGACAGCGTGGCGCGCAGGCTCACTCGGCGAGCCCGGAAGCGCGCAGGCCGGCGGCGACCTGTTCGATCCCTTCGACGGTGCGCAGGGAGGGGTTCATCGCCTGCCCGCTCACCAGGACGTACCGCCGCTCCCGCACGGCGGTCAGGTTGCGGGTGGCGGGGTTCGTCTCCAGGAAGCGGATCTTCGCCTCGGCGGACTCGGCGGTCTGCGACTCGCGGGTCAGGTCGCCGAGGACGATGACGTCCGGGTCGCGGTCGGCGACGGTCTCCCAGTTGATCTGCGGCCACTCGTCGTGGGTGTCGTCGAAGGCGTTCCGCGCGCCGACCGCGCGGGTGATGGCGCCCGGGGCGCCGCAGCAGCCGGCCAGGTAGGGGGACTGGGAGTTGGCGAACCAGTACATCAGGGAGACGTCGGAGGCGTTCAGCCCGTCGGTCGCCTCGCGCACCCGCTCCTTCATCTGCGCGACGAGCTTCTCGCCGCGCTCCTCGACGCCGAACACCCGGGCCAGGTCTCGCACTTCGGCGTGGACCGCGTCCAGGGTGAGCGGCTCGCTCCTCGATCCGTCTCCCCCGCTGTCGTTGTCCTTGCCCGCGGAGCAGTCGGACGGTGAGACGTAGGCGGGGACGCCCAGTTGCTCGAACTGCTCGCGGGTGGCGACGCCGCCCTGGCCGAGGGTGGAGACGAACGAGGCGGTGACGAAGTCGGGTTCGGCGTCCAGGACCTTCTCGAAGGAGGGACGGTCATCGGCGAGCCGCTCCACTCCCGCCTCGGCCTCCTCCAGTCCCTTCATCACCGGGTCGGTCCAGGTGGCCGTGCCGGCCATGCGGTCGGCGAGGCCGAGGGCCAGCAGGATCTCGGTGGTGCCCTGGTTGAGGGAGACCGCCCGCCGCGGGGCGGAGGTCAGCGTGACCCGGTGGCCGCAGTTGTCGATGGTCAGCGGGTATCCGGCGGAGGCGCCGCTCGCCGGCCGCGCGCCGTCGTCGCCGGAGGGGGCGGAGGGGGCGCAGGCGGCCAGCGCCAGCGCCGACGTGAGGAGGAGGGCCGGGCCACGGAGCGGGGCCGGGGCGCGGAACAGGGCAGGGGTACGGAGCATGGGTATGCCTCGGGAGTCGGGGCTCGTACGCGGAGCCTGGCCTACGGACGTCCTCCGTGCCG
>NZ_JACADT010000707.1:0-2969 GCF_013421635.1 Streptomyces sp. UH6
CCCTGGCCGCCGCGCTCCTCGGGCACCAGCAGGCCGGCCAGGCCCATGTCCTGCGCGAGGCTCTTCCACAGCGCCGGGTCGTGCGGCTCGCCGGACTCGATCCGGGCCAGCACGGACGCCGGGTCGCACCGGTCGCCGAGCAGGTCGCGGACGGCGGCGCGGAGGTCTTCCTCCTCCTGCGAGTAGAGCAGGTCGGGGGTGGTGGCGGGGGCGCTCATCGGGCCAGGTCCTTCCAGGCGACGTCCTTGTCGGTGCGCGGCTCGGCGGGCAGGCCCAGCACGCGCTCGGCGACGATGTTGAGCAGGATCTCGCTGGTCCCGCCCTCGATGCTGTTGCCCTTGGAGCGCAGGTAGCGGTAGCCGGCGTCGCGGCCGGTGAAGTCCACCTGCTCGGGCCGGACCATCGTCCAGTCCTCGTACAGCAGGCCCTCCTCCGCGAGGAGTTCGACCTCGAGCCCGCTGATCCGCTGGTTGAGGCGGGCGAAGCCCAGCTTCATGCCGGCGCCCTCGGGGCCGGGCTGTCCGGCGACGAGCTGCTGGCGCAGCCGCGCGCCGGTGAGGCGGGCCGCCTCGGCCTCCACCCACAGGTCCAGCAGCCGCTGGTGCAGGTCGTGGGTGCGCAGGTCGGGGCGTTCGCGCCAGGTGGCGGCGACCTTGCCGATCATGCCGCCCTCGCGGGGAACCGGGGAGCCGCCGATGGCGACGCGCTCGTTGTTGAGCGTGGTCTGCGCGACCCGCCAGCCGTCGCCGACCTCGCCGAGGCGGCGGTCGTCGGGGATGCGGACGCCGCTGATGAAGACCTCGTTGAACTCGGCCTCGCCGGTGATCTGGCGCAGCGGGCGGACCTCGACGCCGGGGTCGGTCATGTCGCAGACGAAGTAGGTGATGCCGCGGTGCTTGGGCACGTCCGGGTCGGTGCGGGCGATCAGGATGGCCCAGCGGGCGATGTGGGCGCTGGAGGTCCACACCTTCTGTCCGTCGACCACCCAGTGGTCGCCGTCCCTGACCGCACGCGTGCCGAGCGCGGCCAAGTCGGAGCCGGCACCGGGCTCGCTGAAGAGCTGGCACCACACCTCCTCGCCGAGCCACAGCGGCCGCAGGAAGCGCCGCTTCTGCTCCTCGGTGCCGTACTGGAGGATGGTCGGCGCGGCCATGCCGAGGCCGATGCCGATGCGGCGCGGGTCGTTGTCGGGGGCGCCGGCGGCGGCGAGTTCGGCCTCCACCACGGCCTGCAGGGTGCGCGGCAGGCCGAGGCCGCCGAGGCCCTCGGGGAAGTGGACCCAGGCGAGGCCGGCGTCGAAGCGGGCCTCCAGGAAGGTCGTGCGGTCGGTGGTGGCGGGCGGGTGCGCGGCCAGGAGGTCCTGGGTCCGGCGGCGCAGGTCGCTTGCGTCCGTCATGCGGCGGCTCCGTTCTCCAGCGAGGGGACCACCACGACGCGGCCGGTGGTGACGCCGTCCCAGACCCGCTGCACGGCGTCGGCGGCGCCGCTCAGCGGCACCCGCTCGCTCACCAGCGGCTTGACGGCGCCCCGGGCGGCCAGCTCGGTGAGCTGCTCGTGGCAGTGCTGGACCAGCTTCGGGTTCTTGGTGTTGTACAGGCCCCAGTGCAGGCCGAGGATGGAGTAGTTCTTCACCAGCGCGTGGTTGAGCGCGGCGCTCGGGATGGTGCCGCTGGCGAAGCCGATGACCACGATGCGGCCCTCGAAGGCGACCACCTTGGTGGACTGCCGGAACGCCTCGCCGCCGACCGGGTCGTAGATCACGTCGGCGCCGCGTCCGCCGGTCGCCTCCTTGACGGCGGCGATCACGTCCTCGGCCGTGCGGTCGATCACCAGGTCGCAGCCGAGCGACCGGGCGACGGCGGCCTTCTCCGCGCCGCCGACCACACCGATCACGGTGGCGCCGGCGGCCTTGCCGAGCTGCACGGCGGCGCTGCCCACCCCGCCGGCGGCGGCGTGCACCAGCAGGGTCTCGCCCGCCTGGAGCGCGGCACGGCGGTGGAGGGCGAACCAGCTGGTCTGGTAGCCGATGTGCAGGGCGGCGGCCTCGGCGTCGTCCAGCGCCTCGGGGGCGGGGAGCAGGGCGCGCGCGTCGGCGAGGGCGTACTCCGCGAAGCCGCCGTGCGGCAGAAGCGGGCTCGCCAGCACCCGGCGGCCGTCCTCGGTCTCGCCGCAGATCTCCACGCCCGGGGTGAACGGGAGCGGGGGCCGCACCTGGTACTCGCCCCGGCACATCAGGCCGTCGGGGAAGTTGACGTTGGCGGCGCGCACCTTGAGGAGGACCTGGTTCGCGCCGGGCTCGGGCGGGTCGGTCTCCACGGGGCGCATCACCTCACGGGGTGCGCCGTTCTCGTGCACGTGCCATGCCTGCATGGTGGGCCTCCCACGGCTGCCGGTGTCCTCGCCGGCGCCACCGGCGTGGTGTTCGCCCGCGGCGCTGTCGTCACTGTCGTCCGGCCGCATACTAAGCGGTCGCTTGCCCCCAGGGAAGCCTTCGTGCCCCGGTGGGCATCCTGGCCGCGGGATGAGCGTGCCCCGGTGGGGAACCTGGACGGCATGTTGCTGGTGCGTGTTGCCGCCGTGTCGCGTGAGGTCGCCGCCACCTCCTCACGGTCCCGCAAGAAGGCTCTGCTCGCCGGGCTCTTCCGCGAGGCGGAGCCGTCGGACGTGCCCGTGGTCATCCCGTACCTGGCGGGCAGGCTTCCGCAGGGGCGCCTGGGCGTCGGCTGGAAGACCCTCGGCCGTCCCGTCCCGCCGGCCGCCGGGCCCTCGCTCACCGTGCTGGAGACCGACCGCGTTCTCACCGCGCTGAAGTCCGTCGCGGGCCCCGGCGC
Organism: Streptomyces sp. UH6; assembly: GCF_013421635.1. NCBI lineage: Bacteria > Bacillati > Actinomycetota > Actinomycetes > Kitasatosporales > Streptomycetaceae > Streptomyces > Streptomyces sp. UH6. Next base: position 2,832 of record NZ_JACADT010000707.1, read on the forward strand.
GCAGACCGAACGCACCCGCCTGGTGACCTCCCTGCTGTCCCGCGCCACCGAGGAGGAGCAGGCCTTCCTGATCGCCCTGCTCACCGGCGAGGTCCGCCAGGGCGCTCTCGACGCCGCCGCCGCGGAGGGCCTCGCCGA
>NZ_JACADT010000708.1:0-2964 GCF_013421635.1 Streptomyces sp. UH6
GGAGCGCACATGGGCGTACGCAAGGAGATGAAGCGGGCACGGCGGAGCGTGGGCGGCAGGGCCGCCACCGTCGAGACCGTCCGGGACGAACACGGTGTCGTGCGCGAGGCGCGCACGCCCGCGCTGGCCGCGCCGCTCGCGCACGGCAGCATCGCGGACCTGCCGTTCACCAACGCCGCCGAGGCGCCGGACGCCGTGGTGCTCCGCCGCCGGGGCGAGGACGGCACCTGGACGCCGGTGACCGCCGGGGAGTTCGCCCGCCAGGTGACCGCCGTCGCCAAGGGCCTGATCGCGGCCGGCCTGGAACCCGGGGGCGGCGTCGCCGTGATGTCGCGGACCCGCTACGAGTGGACCCTCCTCGACTTCGCGGTCTGGGCGGCCGGCGGGCGCACCGTGCCCGTCTACCCGACCTCCTCGGCGGAGCAGGTGGAGTGGATCGTCAACGACTCCGGCGCCCGGTTCGCCGTCGTGGAGAACGGGGAACTCGCCGCCACCGTCCTGCAGGGCGTTCATCCCGAGCCCCTGCGGCTGTGGGAGATCGACGGCGGCGGCATCGCCGAACTCACCGTGCTGGGGCGGGAGACGCCCGACGCCGCGGTGACCGGACGCCGCGCCGTGCTCGGCCCCGACAGCATCGCGACCCTCTGCTACACCTCGGGCACCACGGGCCGCCCCAAGGGCTGCGTGCTCACCCACGGAAACCTGCACGCCGAGGCGGTCAACACCGTCGAACTGCTGCACCCGGTCTTCAAGGCGGCCACCGGCCGGGCGGCGTCCACCCTCCTCTTCCTGCCGCTGGCGCACATCCTCGGCCGGACCATCCAGATCGCCTGCCTGGCCGCCCGCATCGAACTGGGGCACAGCCCCAGTATCAAGCCCGACGAGCTCCGGCCGCTGTTCCGCGAGTTCAGGCCCACCTTCCTGGTCGGCGTGCCCTACCTCTTCGAGAAGATCCGCGACACCGGCAGGGCCACCGCGGAGAAGATCGGCCGTGGTGCCTCCTTCGACCGCGCCGAGCGCCTCGGGGTCCGCTTCGCCGAGGCCCACCTGCGCCGCTTCCTGGACCGGGGCGAGGGGCCCGGCCTCGCCCTGTGGGCCGGATGGGCCCTGTACGACCTGCTGGTCTACCGCCGCGTCCGCAAGGAGCTCGGCGGCCGACTGCGCTACGCCATCAGCGGCGGATCACCCCTCGACCGCGAACTCAACCTCTTCTTCTACGCCGCCGGCGTCCTGATCTACGAGGGGTACGGACTCACCGAGACCACCGCCGCCGCCACCGTCGTCCCGCCGCTGGAACCGCGCCCGGGCACGGTCGGCCGCCCGGTGCCCGGCACGGCGGTCCGGATCGCCGAGGACGGCGAGGTGCTGGTCAAGGGCGGCATCGTCTTCGGCTCCTACTGGAACAACCCCGAGGCCACCGACGCGGTGCTGCGCGACGGGTGGTTCGCCACCGGTGACCTCGGCGCCCTGGACGAGGGCGGCTACCTCACCATCACCGGCCGCAAGAAGGACCTGATCGTCACCGCCGGCGGCAAGAACGTGGCCCCGGCGGTGCTGGAGGACCGGATGCGCAGCCGGTCGCCGGTCGGCCAGTGCATGGTGGTCGGCGACAACCGCCCCTTCGTCGGCGCGCTGGTCACCCTCGACCCGGAGGCGGTCGCCCACTGGCTCTCCGTGCGGGGCAGGCCGGCCGGCACGCCGATGTCCGAGGTGATCCGGGACGAGGAGATCCGCGCCCAGGTGCAGCTGGCCGTCGACCACGCCAACCGGGCCGTCTCGCGCGCCGAGTCGGTCCGCGCCTTCGTCCTCGTCGAGGGGGAGTGGAACGAGGAGAACGGCCTGCTGACCCCCTCGCTCAAGGTCAAGCGGCACGCGGTCGCCGAGGTCCACAAGGAGCAGATCGAGGAGATCTACCGCAGGACTCCCTGAGGCGGCGACCGCCTGTCAATTCGTCACATAAAACCTGGCATTCGAGTGAATTCCGGGATGGTGCGTTCTGCGGAGTTTCCTCCCGGCGGTCACCTCGTTCTACTTCTCGGCAGGTCATGGTGCGAGCCGTACCAGTGAGCTCGCTCGGATCCGGCCGACACACTCGGTTCCGGCCGACACAGGGGCATGACCGTTGAGAAGGGAAACTTCATGAAGAAGAGCGTTGCTGTCGTCGCGGGCGCCCTGATGGCGGCTTCTTTCGCCGCCCCGGCCTTCGCCGACGCCGAGGCCGAGGGGCAGGCCGTCGGCTCCCCGGGCGTGGTCTCCGGCAACGTCATCCAGGTTCCGGTCGAGATCGCGCTGAACCTGTGTGGCAACACGATCAACGTGATCGGTGCGCTGAACCCCGCCATCGGCAACGTCTGCGTCATCAACTGACGTACAGGCCACTCGGCTGTACCCGGGCCGGCTCCGGCGTTCCCTCGGGGTGTGCCTGGGTCGGCCCTCTCCGATTCTCCGAGCAGGAAGACCACCAGTAGTGCGACAGTCTCTGAGCAGGGGCGCGGTCATGGCCGCAGCCGCAACCGGCCTCCTCGCCGCCTACGGCGCCCCGGCCTTCGCCGACTCCGAGGCGGAGGCGCAGGCCGCGAATTCCCCCGGTGTCGTGTCCGGCAACGTGATCCAGGTTCCGGTCAACATCCCGGTGAACGTCTGCGGCAACACGATCGACATCATCGCCCTCCTCAACCCCGCGATCGGCAACACCTGTGTGACCGACGTGGAGATCGACGACGAGGACGACCGCGGGAACCCGGGTGGCGGCCACCACCCGCACAACCCGCCCGGCTACGGCCACGAGGACCCTCCGGGCTACGGCCACGACAAGCCTCCGGCGCCCGGCCAGGAGAAGCCTCCGACGGACAACCACAAGCCGCCGACGGACAACCACAAGCCTCCGACGGACGACGGCCAGAAGCCGCCGGCCGACGACGACGAGAAGCCGCCGGCGGGCGACCGCTCGGTGCCGCCGGCCCC
>NZ_JACADT010000709.1:0-2956 GCF_013421635.1 Streptomyces sp. UH6
GGGCGAGGAACCCGGCGACACCGGCCCGGCCCCCGGCGGCGGAGCCGGAGGGCTGGAACGGCGGCTGGCCAAGGGGCTGGCGTTCCTGCGCCGCCGGGTCACCGGCGAGTACGAGGTCGACGACTTCGGGTACGACGCCGAACTCACCGACGACGTGCTGATGGCGTTGCTCCGCCCGCTGTACGAGAAGTACTTCCGGGTCGAGGTGAAGGGCATCGAGAACATACCCGCCGAGGGCGGGGCGCTCATCGTCGCCAACCACTCCGGCACCCTGCCGCTGGACGCCCTGATGATGCAGGTCGCCGTGCACGACACCCACCCGGCGGACCGTCACCTCCGGCTGCTCGCCGCCGACCTCGTCTTCCAGCTGCCCGTCGTCAACGAGATCGCCCGCAAGCTCGGACACACCCTCGCCTGCGCCGAGGACGCGGCGGAACTGCTGGGAAGGGGCGAACTGGTCGGCGTGATGCCGGAGGGCTTCAAAGGCATCGGGAAGCCGTTCGGCGAGCGGTACAAACTCCAGCGGTTCGGGCGCGGTGGCTTCGTCTCCACCGCACTGCGGGCACGCGCGCCGATCGTGCCGTGCTCGGTCGTCGGCGCGGAGGAGACCTACCCGATGATCGGCAACGCGCGGACCCTCGCGCGGCTGCTCGGACTGCCCTACTTCCCCGTCACCCCCACCTTCCCCTGGCTGGGGCCGCTGGGCGCGCTGCCGCTGCCCACCAAGTGGACCATCCAGTTCGGCGAGCCCATACCCACCGACGGATACGCGCCGGAGGCGGCGGACGACCCGATGCTGATGTTCAACCTGACCGACCAGGTACGGGAAGAGATACAGCACACCTTGTACAAGCTGCTGGTGCAGAGGCGGTCGATCTTCTTCTGACCGGCACCCACCCCGGACGGACCGTGCGCGAGGGGGCGGCACGACGACCGCCCCCTCGCCCACTCACTCCGCCGAATCCCCGCCTAGGCCGAGGCCCGGAAGAAGGTCCGGGAGCAGCGGCGGGAGGGTGACCCTGCGGCCGTCCTCCTCGCCCTCGGGCCGGGTCGATTCGGCCTCCTGCTCCTCCTCGTCCGGCGGGTCGAACAGGCCGCCCGTGTTGCCGCCGAGCAGGCCGTCCGCGTCCGCCGACGGGGACGCCTCGGGCTCGCTCCCGTCCTTCGAACCGGTGGAGCCCGTCCCGCCCTCGCCCTTGCCGGGCGCGGTCGGCTCCCCGGACGGCGTGGAGGCGGTCGCACCGGAACCGGTGCCCCGGCCCGGCCTGGCGTCCTGCCCCCCGGACGACGGCGCCTCCGGCAGCAGCGGGCGCAGCGGCGCCACCTCCTGTTCCATGGCGTCGAAGACCGAGGTGACCTCCTCGCTCACGTCGCCCAGCTGGACCGGGAGCCGGTCACGCATCTCGTCCCACGTCCGGCCGTGCCGGTCGGTGAAGGCGGAGAGGGCCCGCATCGGGGCCAGGGATTCCGGGTCGCGCTGGTAGGCGTCGTGCAGCAGGCGGTGGCCCTCCGCGGCGTCCTCGTGCATGCCGGACAGGGCCCGGCGGATCTCGCCCACGGACTCGTGGTCCAGGTGGCCGCCACGGCCGCGCTCCATCAGCCGGCGGGTCTCGGCCAGACGCCGGGACGCCTGGTCGAGGAGCATCTCGCCGCGCTCGGTGCCGTCCTCGGCGAGACCGAGGCGGAAGTCCTCGATGCCGCGTTTGAGGCCGTAGAGCGAGTCACCGGGGAGGGCGTCGGAGCTGGCCGCGGCCACACCGCCGAAGGCACTGGCCGCCACGCCGACGCTGAGCCCGCCGGCGGCCAGTCCCTTGGTCAGGCGTGAGCGCGGCCGGAGCTTTCCCAGGGCGCTCGCCCGGTGGGCGCCGCGCGCCCGGGTCGAGCGCTGGTCGGGGACCCGCGTGGACGCGTCGCCCAGGGCGCCCTCCTTGACCATGGCCTCCATGGCGGCCACCAGCTGGGCGCGCTGGACGATCTTCACCTCCGGGTCGAGCTCCGGCTTGGGCAGTTCGCCGAGACCCGCGGCGACGGCCACCATGGCCGCCTGCCCGGTCTCCTCCGCAGCAGCCGGCGCCGGTGCCGCCGATCCCTCCGGCTGCTCGGCCGCCGTGCCCCGGTCGGACAGCTCCTCCAGGGCCTGGGCGAAGGCGTTCGCCCGCCGGTGCGCCGATACGTTCGCGATCACTGGCGGCACCTCCTCTCGTCATGACGGACGACTCCCCGGCGGGGACCTCGGGGAGTCCGCAGGGAGCCTGTATCCCGGACAACGAGCGGCCGGGCACTTCGGTTACGGACTCCGGGCGGATGGACCGCCGAGTCAACAACCTTTCACCCTACGTGAGTTGGCCGGTGCGGAGGGTGGCCGTCCGGGTGATCGCCCGGGAGGCCGGGTGCGGTGGTGTCCGCCGGTCAGCGGGCGTCGTCGGGGAGCAGCCGCGCGAGGGTGCGGACGGCGCGGTACTGGAGGGTCTTGATCGCGCCCTCGTTCTTCCCCATCACCCGGGCCGTCTCGGCGACCGACAGGCCCTGGAGGAAACGGAGCGTGACGCATTCCTGCTGCTGGGGGTTGAGCCTTCGGACGGCGTCCAGCAGGGCGGCGTTGGAGAGATGTTCCAGGACGGAGTCCTCGGGCGAGCGCTCGACCTCGTTGGCGTCGAGCATCTCGCCGGTGGTCACCTCGAGACGGAAACGGCTGGACTTGAAGTGGTCGGCGACCAGGTTGCGCGCGATGGTGACCAGCCATGCGCCGAAGTCCCTGCCCTGCCAGGTGAAGGTGCCGATGCGGCGCAGGGCGCGCAGGAAGGTCTCGCTGGTGAGGTCCTCCGCGGTCGCCCTGCTGTTCACGCGGTAGTAGATGTAGCGGTAGACGGTGTCGCTGTACTGGTCGTAGAGGCGCCCGAAGGCCTCGGCCTCGCCTCCCTGGGCGCGTTCGACCAGGTCCATCATGCGCGCGCTG
>NZ_JACADT010000071.1:0-12083 GCF_013421635.1 Streptomyces sp. UH6
TGTGCGCTTCCGATCTCAGGGGGGGCCGGTACGCCGGGATGCCCCGGCGCAGCTGCCGGGGGAGGGCGGCCTCTCCCTTGGGCGGCAGGATCTCCTTGGCGGCGAGGGGCAGCAGCGCGGTGGGCACGGGCAGGGGGCGGCCGAGTTCCTCGATCCACCAGGCGGCGGCCCGCTCCACGTCCGGGCCGGTGGTCCACAGCTGCTCCGGGTCGTCGGGCAGGAGCTTGTCGTAGAGGGTGGCGGCGCGGTCGGGCCCGAGCATGTCGGTGAGCACGGCGACGGCCTGTTCCGCGTCCTTCCCCTGGATCCCCCAGGCCCTCAGGTCGGCGGAGTGGAGGCGGGGGCGGTGGCCGAGCCGCTGGCCCGAGCGGCTGGGTGTGCAGGGGACGTGTGCGGTCAGCAGCACGGTGGCCTCGGCCGTGGTGAGGCCCAGCCGCTCGGCGAAGGCGGTCGCGAGCTCCGGGCGGGCGGGTGCGGAGCCGTGCTCCCGGTACAGCTGCGCGAAGCGCGTGAACCAGTCGCCGGGACGCACCGGCTCCAGCACGTGGGCCTCGGTGAGTGTCGCGCCGCCCGCCGCCAGCGGGCCGTCCTCGGGGAAGACGCCGTCGGGCGCGTACTCCCACAGGGTCCGCCAGCTGTCCCGGCCGCCGGATCCCAGGACGTGGGCGACGGAGGTGGCGGTGCGGAACACCTCTCCGTCGAACGCGACGGCGCGGCCGCCGCGGTACTCGGGCACCTCGCACCGCACGAAGCGCCAGCGCCCCGGGGCGTCGGTGACGAAGGGGTGGGCCGCGTAGGCGGTGAGCGCCCCGGCCGGTGACAGCCGGCCGGTCTGCCGGGTGGACACGGCGCACAGGACGAGCGGGGCCGCGCACACGTGGGTGTGGCGGAACCCGTCGTCCCTGCGGAGGCGGTCGAAGGTGGTCGTGGGCGTGGTGAGGTCACCGTCCCAGACGGCGGCGGTGCCGTCCGTCGCGAGCCGCACCATCCGGCGGCCGACGCGCGCGTCCGCGTCCTCCGGCGTCCTGTCGGGGGCCGGTTCCTCCTCGGCTTCCACCGGTGTGAAGCGGTGGGCGAGCCGCTCCAGCCCGGCGCGGCAGTTGACGGCCATGACGAGCGAGGAGGCGGCCTCGCTCTGCGACGGGTCGCCCAGGTGCGGCAGCGCCTCGAGGATCGGTCCGCGGTTGGGGCCGCGGACGCCTTCCCGCGAGACCCAGGCGGGCTGGAGGCGGTTCAGCAGCTCCACCACCTGCGGGCGGGCGACGGTGCCGGGCAGCTCCGCCATCAGCAGCGGCACGACGTCCACCGCCGCGAACTCCGCCGCCAGGGCGGCCTCCTTGGGCACCAGGTCGAGTGCGACGCCCGCGTGGACCAGCCGGCCGAGCAGCAGGGCCAGGTCGTGCAGGCCGGTCACCGTGGGGAGCTTCGCCCGCTCGCGGTCGAACCAGGCGCGGATCTCCTCGTGGCCGGTCCGGTTGTCGAGGAGTTGCGGGATCCGGTCCCAGCCCTTGGTCTCGTGCGGCTGGTACCAGCTGTTGGTCCCCAGGTCCTTGAGGGTCATCTCCAGGTCGGCGCGCGCCCGGGCGCGCAGTTCCCGGGCGAAGCGCGGGTCGGCCTGGAGGTGCTCCAGTTGCGGCCGGCGGCCGAGCTGGACGTGGTACGGCTGGGACGGGCCGAGGAGTTCCGGCGGGTCGGCAACCGGGACCGCGTGCTCCAGCAGCAGGTCGATCAGGTCGAGGGGCGTCCGGTAGTGGCTGTCCCGGTCGCCCGTCCGCCGGTAGCGGACGACCACGGGCACGCCGTCGGCCGCCAGCTTCGGGGCGATCCGTTCGGCGATCTCGTACATGACGGGCCAGGTGCCGTTGCCGTCCCTGTTGGTCGTGAGGTTCCTGGTCAGCCAGGCGGCGGCCTCGCCCGTCTCCAGCCCCGGTGCCTCACCGGTGAGGAGCGCGAGCGCGCCGGTGCGCTCCAGCAGGCGCAGCCACAGGCCGCTGCCGGCGAGGGCGCGCCCGGGGCGCAGGTCCAGTGTCCGGCGGGCGGTCCCGGGGGCGTCGGCGGTCAGCAGGTCCACGGCCTGGCCCTTGAGGCAGTCGGCCCAGAACTTCTCGTCGTCGAGCGGCACCTGGCCGGCCGTGAACATCTCGCCGAGCAGCGTGGCGAGTTCCCTCTCGGGTTCCTGGCCGGAGGCCTTGGCGAGCCTGCGCAGGTCGAGGGCGAGCTGTGGGTACACCTCGGACGACGCCCGGATCCGGCGTATCGCCACCTCACGGAAGCGCGGGAGGTCCGCCGCGGTCGCCACGCCCTTGACGGCCGACTCGCGCGCCCAGGCCCGCAGGGTGGTGGCGGAGAGGGCGTCGGACGCCGCGTAGGTGAGGTAGCGGTCCAGCAGCCATTCCTTGTCGGCCTCACGGGCCTGCGTCCGCTCGGCGGTGCGGGCCCGCCCGAACCAGGCGGCGGCCGACGGGCGGTCGCCGTGCCGCAGGGCCAGGTCGGCCATCTCGTCGAGGAGTGTGGTCAGCAGCGCGGGAGCGGTCTCCTCCAGCCCCTGGAGGACGGCGTCGATGTCCTTCTTGAAGACGTAGGCCCAGCCGTGCGTGCACGCCCGCAGCAGGAGGATCTTCTCCGCCGCCAGTTCCTCGCTGCCGGGGTGGGCGGCGAGGACCCGCTCGGGGAAGGGCAGCGCGCCGTCGGAGGGGTCCGGTATGCCGGTGGAGAAGCAGCCGTCCGGCTCCCATTCCTGCCCCCGCATCAGCCGGTCGCGGAAGGGGATGAGCTGTTCGGGGACGAGCTGGGTCAGGGTGCGGCCGCCGAAGCCGGCGTAGGTGCGGGCCCACAGGCCGTCCTCGCCCAGTTCGTCGGTGAGCTGCACGGGCCCGGCTTCCAGCGCCTCCCGCCACAGCGGGTCCTGGTCGGCCAGGGCGCGCGGCACGGCGGTCCCCTCCTTGGCCCACTCCCCCGCCTGGGCGTGGCACGCCTCGCGGTGGGCGCGCAGGTGCGTGCGCGTCTCGTGCAGGGCGCGGATCCCGGGGGCACCCGCCAGCTGGGCGGGGAACTGCTTGAGCTTCCGCCCCCGGGGGTTGCGGTGGACGACCTCCAGATCGTCCGTCAGTTCCGCGCTGTACCCGTCCTTCTCCACCCGTGTGCCCATGTGCCGGCCGCCCCCGTCGCGTCGTCCTGGTCGTTGATCACACGCTACGCCGCGTCACCGACATCGCCCTCGTGCGGGCGATGCGGTGGTGCGGGTGCGGTGCGGGTGCGGAGGTGGTCCCGCGGGCGGTGCGCCGCGGTCACGTGCACCGGACCGGTCCGGCGGACGTCAGAGGCCCGGCAGCGGCTCCTGCTCGACGTCGTGGGACCGGTGCTCGAACCTCCGGTCCGGATCGCACTCCGGCCCGAAGCCTCTGCGGCGCGACTGCGCGTCCCGGAGCTCGGATCCGCACAGGCGGCACCACACCCGCCGCGGCAGGCCCGGCGGCGGGTCGGTGAGTGCTTCCTGCTGATGCGCCATGGGACCAGTGTGACCGGGCCGGCCGCGTCAGACCACCGAGGGTCTGAAGGGGTCCGTGGGCAGGATCTCCGCCGCGTCGAAGAGCCGCTCCAGCGCCTCGTGCCCGTGCCGTCCGCGGTACTCGGTCTCGGCGCGGGTCACCGGCAGGGCCCACAGGATCCGGGCGTGGCCGCCGTCGGGGAGCGGGCAGTGTTCGAGGTCCGGACCGTGGAGGTAGGGGAGGCTGATCAGCAGGTGGTCGCAGGCCGAGCCGGGGACCCACGGCTCACCGATCGGCATGCTGTGCTCCACGTCGAGCCGGTGCCCTCCGCGGTGGTAGTGGGCCAGCATCGCCATGAGGTCGAGGAAGCGCTGGTCGCGGACGTGTGCGGTCATGACGAACTCGAGCCCTCGGCCGTCCTTCTCCGTCGGGGACCGGCAGCCCGCCGTGACGTAGGCCCAGCTGTCGCCGCGGGGGCCGGGCCCGACGACGAGCACGCGCAGGTCCGGCAGCACCTCGCTCCGCTCCGGCCCGAGGTCGTACGCCACGGTCTCGACGACATGGCCCGCGAAGAACGCCCGCACGTGTGCCTCGACCGCCTCCGCCGCCCGGTCGGCCGGCTGCTTCCGCTCGCTCACCGGACGATCATGTCAGAGCGTCCTGTCGGAGCAGCCGGCCGCGGGCCTCCCCTCAGCGGCGGGTCAGTGCTCGCACAGCGAGAACTCCCGCTCGTAGACGTGCTGGTTGTGCTCGTCGACGAAGAACTTCCGCTCCGTCATCAGCTCCTCGCGGTACGCCTTGGCCTGCTCCAGCGTCATGGTCGACGTGTCGGACCAGGGCTGCTGCGGCGGCACGTCGGAGGTAGAGACGATCGTCGCCGACGGGTCGACGAGGAAGAACGCGAGGATCTTGCGGTGCCCCGGCCTGGCGGAGTCCTCGAGACGGAACGGGGCCACGCGGTGCTGGAGGACGTTGGGGAACGCCAGGCAGCGGCCGGCCGGGGTGGGCGCGGAGCCGAGCACCTGGTTCAGCGGGCTCTCGTTCTCCAGGCCGTAGACCTCGTTCATGCCGTCGTCGTCGCTCTGCTCGTACTCCTCCGGCTCCTCGAGCGCCGTCCGGAAGCTCAGCCGGCTCTCGGTGATGTTCTCGCTGTCCCAGTAGTACAGGCAGGTCGAGACGATCCGCTCGTTCTCCATCCCCTCGACGTGCCAGGAGCCTCCCGCGTACTCGGGCTTCTCCGGGGTGAGGTGGATGGTGGCGAGCTTGACGATGACCTGGAGGTTCCGGCCGCGCAGATCGACCCGCTCGGTCTCGTCGGGCAGCGCGGGCGGGACGTATTCCGGCGCGTCCGGGACGTCCGGTCGACGGTTGTCGTACCAGGCGTCCATCGCCTCCTGATACGCGGCGTAGGCCTCCCGGTCCTCGGGATCGGGGCGGGCCGGCTCCGACGAGTCGTACCAGCCGTAGGGGTCGGCCTCGATCCGCAGGGTCTGCGGACGGCGCAGGTCGGTGAGCACGTTCTCGAACAACGGGCGTACGCGTGCGAACAGTTCGGGCAGGACTGCGGCGAGTTCGCGGTGCTCGACCGGGTGGACGTTGTTGACGTACGAGCGGAAGGTGACGTCGCCGTCGTCGCCGACCTCGACGTCCGTGGGCAGCCACTGGAAGCGCTCGGAGAACTCGTACTTCTGGCCCCACCTGTTGTCCCTCTGCCACGCCCGCTCGGGCCCGCCGCTCACCTCGCGCACGAGGCAGAAGAGCGACGGGTGCACCAGGTCGAGCACCTGGCCGTCGGAGCCCGGGTGCCAGTCCTTCTCCGCCTCGGGGACCTCTTCCAGGACCCGCACGGCCTCACGCAGCCTGGTCCTGAGCCCGTCCTCGACGAGGGTGTCCGAGTGCCACACCCCGTCCACGGCGGACACCTCGATGCCGGTCCGTGCGTCCCGCAGCTCGGCGTAACGGGCGAGCTCGGCGAGGACGTACCGTATCTGCGCCTCGGTCAGGCCCTGTTCGACCGCCTCCCGCGTCCATCTGGCGACCACGTCGGCGTCGTTCCTCTTGACGGACCACTCGGGCTTCTCCCGGATGTGCGCGCTGCACTGCATCATCTGGAGCTCCCGCAGGGTGCGGGGTTCTCCGTAGTGGTGATGAGCGGAGAAGGGCAGGGGGAAAGCAGACAGTTCGGTCAATTTCGCTCGGTCCTCACAGTTGATGCGACGGCCCGAACACTACTGCGGGGCACCGACAGACCGCGGGGAACGAACTCGGCCCGCCCGCACCGCTGTTGCCACTCCGACGGAGGTCCTGCCTGCTCACGTCCGGCTGCCCGTCGCGGGCCCGACGGGAGCAGGGGCCTCCCGCCGGACGTCGTGTCCGGCGGGAGACCCCTGCCTGTTGGCCGGCGAGCGCGCCGGGCATACCGCGCGCGCCGGGCGGGCTACTTGAGGGCGTACGCCCGGGTGACGGTCTGGACGGTGCGGTTGCCCGCGGTGTCCCGGACCTCGGCTCTGAGCGTCACGTACCCGTTGGTGTCGGCGACGTCTGGGTGGCGCAGCGAGGCATGGAAGGAGTTGCCGTCCTTGCGCGAGGTCGTGACGTTCCTCCAGGTGGCTCCGTCGTCGTACGACACCGACACCTTGGCGCCGGCCATGTCCGTGGAACCGGTCCAGCCCTTGGCCCTGGAGCCGTCCACGGTGAAGGTGAACGGCTGCCCGGCCCGCGCCTGGTTGAGCTCGTTCAGCGGCAGGTCGTAGTCGAGCAGGATTACGGGCATGGGCTCGCAGACCGTGGGGGTGGGGATGAAGGCCGTGTCGCAGCCCTTGACGGCCATGGTGGTCGGTGCCGCCTGGCTGAAGTTCCACTCGGTGCGGACCTTCTTGCCCAGTTCGACGCCGGGGACGTCGGTGGCCAGGTTCTGGTCGAGCACGTACCGGTAGTCCGCCTTCTCCGGCACCAGCTCGCCGAAGCCGGTGATCGGCTGCCCGTCACGGTAGAAGCTCCAGGTGCCGGTCGCGCCCGTCAGCTGATGGGTGGGCTCGTCGTCGCCGCCGACGCCGGTGGGCGGCAGCTTCTGCCAGACGTCGGCGCGGCAGAACGTGCACGGTCCGAACTCGTACGGGGACGGGCGGACCGGACCGGCGAACCAGCTGCGGGTGTAGGAGGCGCCCGGCCTCGTGTACGTGGTGCGCACGTCCGTCATCGACCAGGTGAAGGAGGTGAAAGCGGCCGCCACCTGGGGCATGTAGGACACCCCGGTTCCGGCCATGACGTAGTCGTCGCGGGTGGTGCCCTGGTAGAGGGGCTGGCCGTCGGTGAGCGCGGTCCACTGCTCGGGTCCCCAGGCCGGCAGGTACTCAGCGCCCAGGCGTCGCGCGCCGTCGGAGCGGTACGTGTTCCTGACCTTGGCGAAGGACTCCACGCCGACGCTCTTGGCGAGATCGGCGGGGATCCGCTGCTCGTCGGTGAAGTGCGGGGCGTAGTTGTAGCCTGCCTCCAGGACGCCCTTCAGGGCGATCCGGACCTTGCCCGCGGCCAGCAGTGCCTTGAGCGCGGCGGCGTCGTCGTAGGTGGCGTGGGCGACCGGAAGTGCCTGGCCCTTGGGGACGCCGCTGCCGCTGGGGCCGGGGTCCGCGGGTGCCACGATCACCGCGACGGCCCCGGCGGCCGCGGCCTTGGCGGCCTGGTCGTCGGCCTTGGTGACGTCGGGCACGGAGACCAGGACGGTCCTGCCCTTGACGTCGGCACCGGCGAAGTCCTGCTCGGTGCCCGCGCCCACGTCGACCAGTGCGGTCCGCTCGGTGCCCTCGAAGCGCTTGGCGTAGACCGAGGTCTTCAGCGGGACGTGCCGGCGCTCGGGGCTGGTGACCTCGAGCTGCGCCAGCGGTTCGCGCCGTGTCAGGAAGGTCTCGAGCCGCAGTGCGCCGGTGGTGGCCTCCGTGCTGGGGATGGCTCCGTACCTGGTGTCGGCCCTGTCGGGGGACCCGTTGATGTTGACCATGTTGGAGTGGCTGTTGACCGTGCCGTCGTCGCGGACGATCTGCAGTGCCACCTGGCCGGTCTCCAGCGGCCGCTTCTCCCCCTCGATCTTCACGGAGGCGTCGGTGGCGGTGGTGCCGTCGACGGTGAAGGTCTGGTCGCGGTCGGCGACCACGACGTCCGGTACGGCGAACAGGTCCGTCGCGTAGGCGACCGGGCCGCCGGTGGGGGCCTCCGAGTAGACCGACCCCTCGACGGAGAAGTGGCCGCGCGGCACCGACAGGGTGACCGTGTCGGCGTCGTAGAGCGTCCGGGTCTCCCAGACGGTGTTGTCCAGCCCGTGCAGGGTGAGCCTGAACGCGTACGGGGTCCTGCCGAAGCGGTCGGTGAGGTTCAGCGTGACGTCGTGCTGCTCGACGGCGGTGACGAAACCGACGGCGGCGTGCACCGACTCGCCGCCCTCGGCGGTCGCGGTGACGGAGCCGCTGTACCTTCCGGGCTTCAGGCCGTTGGGGTCGAGGGCCACGGTGACCTCGGCGGTGCCGCCGGCCGGGACGGTGAGCCGGCCGTCGGACAGCCCGCTCCCCGACAGGGCCAGGGTGCCCGCGGGTACCTCGGCGCCGCTCGCGTCCTTCGCCGAGGCGGCCAGGGTCACGACGGTGTCGGTCGTGGCGCTGTTGCGCAGGGTCAGGGTGCGCAGCCGCTTCTCGTAGGTGCCCTTCTGCCAGGGGATCACCCGGAAGTCGGCGGTCCCGGAGAGCTCCAGCGACGGGTCCAGCGCGGCGGGGACGTCGACCCGGCCGTAACCCTGCTCGTAGGACGTCAGGTCGGCGGAGGACCTGGCGTGGGCGGTCAGGGCCTCCTTGATGCGCTGTCCCGTCCAGTCCGGGTGGCGCTGCTTGAGGATGGCCGCGGCGCCGGCGACGTGGGGGGTGGCCATCGAGGTGCCGTTGGCCGCCGTGTAGTGCTCGTCCACCGGCGTGCCCATGGAGGTGCCGGCGGCGCGGGCGGCGACGATGCCCACGCCCGGCGCGGTGATCTCCGGCTTGACCGCCATGTCGCCCAGTCGCGGGCCGCGGCTGGAGAACGGGGCGATGACGTCGGACTTGTCGACGGCGCCGACGGTGAGGGCCGAGTCGGCGGCGCCGGGGGTGCCGAGGGTGCTGTCGCCGGGGCCGTCGTTGCCCGCGGCGATGACGAACAGGGTGCCCGAGGAGGCGCTGAGCGAGTCGACCGCCATGGTCAGCGGGTCCTCACCGGGGGCGTCGGTGGCACCGAGGCTCATGCTGACGATGTCGGCGTCCTGGGCGACGGCCCACTCCATGCCGGCGAGGATGCTGGAGACCGGGCCCTGCCCGTCGTTGGCGAGCACCTTGCCGATCAGCAGGTCCGCGCCGGGGGCGACGCCCTTGTGCGTACCACCGGAGTTGGCGCCGCTGCCCGCGACGGTGGCGGCGACGTGGGTGCCGTGGCCGTGACCGTCCTGCACCGATTGTCCGGTGATGAAGCTCTGGCTGGCGGTGATCTCGGAGGCGATGTCGGCGTTGGCGAGGTCCGCGCCGGAGTCCAGGACGGCGACCTTGACCCCCTTGCCGTCGTAGCCCGCCGCCCAGGCCTGAGGGGCGCCGATCTGCGGAACGCTCTGGTCGAGGGAGACCTTCGCGATGCCGTCGTACCAGAGCTTGGCCACCCCCGCGGCGCCCGGCACCACGGCGTCGTCCCCGCCACGGGTCAGGCTCGCCGCCGGCTTGACGGCGCGCCAGAAGCCCTTGGCCTCCTCCTTGTCGACGTGGACGGAGGTGAGCCCCAAGCTGGGCATGACCCGCTTGCTCCGGCTGCCGGGCAGGTCCTCGGCCCGCTCCTTCAGCGCGGTGGCCGACGGGGTGCCCCGGAAGTCGACGATCGCGGGTATCTCGTCGGCCTTGGCGTCGCCGTACCCGTCGCGGACCATCCGGCTGACGTTGAACAGCTCACGGTCCACGGTGCCCGAGGCGATGGCGGCCGTGGTGTCGTCCGGGTAGACGTACAGGTCGCCGTTCTGTCCGCTGACGGTCTCGAACGTCTTGGACGTTCCCGCCCCGGAGAGGACGGCGACCGCCTGCCGGCCGTCGTGTTCGGTGGTCAGCGAGACCGTGTCGCCGGTGACCAGGGTCACCACGGCCGTCGTCGCCGGCCGCTTCTGCGACGACGGTCCGCTGTCCAGCTTCTGGGCCGACGGCGGAGCGGCAGCCGCCGCGGTGGGGAGCTGGCTCGTCAGTGACAGGGCGGCCGCCACCGCGATTCCGGAGGCGAGGGTTCTTCGCCGCCCTCCGGGTCGGGGTATCTGCATCAGGCGTCCTTTCGCGTGCTCGGGGACAAGGCGCGCGAAGCCGGTGATGCCGAGAAGGCCCCTACCGAACGTCCGGCCGACGCCGCGCCGACCGGAACGTAGCCTCTGGGGCCGGGCGCCATCCAGAGCCCCGGTGACGTATGCATGCCACCTGGCGCATCAACGCCGGACCGGGGGCGCGGCGGGCGGCGCGACGGCCACCGGGAGCGGCGGCGAGACGCCGAAAATGCCCCGGGCGGGCGGCGGGCCTTCGCCTACCGGGGGCCTCCCGCCTGCAGCGTGTGCACGTCGGAGGTGGTGACCCAGCCACGTTCGGAGGCCTGCCAGCCCAGTTGCAGGCGGCTGGAGGCGCCGGCCAGGTCCATGAGGTCGCGGATGCGCCGGTTGACGGTCCGCTTGCCGACGTTCAGCTGCCGGGCGATCGCGTCGTCCGTCAGCCCGGACAGCAGCAGGAGCAGCAACTGGATCTCCGTGGCCGAGAGTTCGCCCTTGCCGCTCATGGCGGGGGTGCCGTGGCCCAGGGGGAGTGCCGACGCCCAGACGAGTTCGAAGAGCGCGGTCAGCGCGTCGAGCAGGGCCCCTTCATGGATCTGGACCACGGCCCCCGGTGGCCCCGCGCCGTCCGTCCGCAGCGCCACGAGCGCGATGGAGCGGTCGACGATGAGCAGTTTGACGGGCAGTCTGCCGAGGACACGGGCCTGTTCACCGGCCTCCGCGTACTGGCGCATCTCCCCCTGCGCGCCCGCGCTCGCCATCGCGGCGCGGTCGTACACGGCACGGTAGTGAACGCCTGAGGTCAGCTGTGCGAGCTCCGCCGTGTTGAGGTCCTCGTCCACCAGATACGGCGCGGTGTCGAAGCGGAGCACCTCCTGGCACGCGCGACGCTGCATCTGCTCGTACCGCTGCGCGAGCGTACCCTCCGGCACGACCTCGGCGATGTCCTCCAGGGACTCGGCGCCGGACGCCTTGCGGTAGGCCTTCGTGAGCTGCCGCAGGACGGCCTTGGCCGACTGCAGTTCCTGCATCCGCGACAGCAGCAGCGTCTCGCCCGCGATGTCCGGCGGGGCGGGTATCAGCTGCGGGGGCAGGTCGTCGGTGACGGTGACCAGCCCCTTGTCCGCGAGCCCCACCAGGATCCCGTCGAGCTGTCCCCCGCTCATCCCGAGCGACTGCCCCACCCGGTCGATCCGGCTCCGGCCGGACCCCGCCAGCAGGTGGTACACCCGCGACTCGTCCGCGCTCAGGCCCAGAGCCTGCAGCATGCAGTGTCCTTTCCTCGCCGGCCGTGCGAGCCGCTCCCGGGGCGGCTGCCACGGAACGCCGTCGGCGCCGCGGCCGTCGTCGCACGGCGGGGACAGCGATGTTATGCAAGGAGCCTGCGAAAACAGAGGGAGGTCCACTCTGTGACACCGGAGCGCCCGGTCACCCGGTGCGCCCGGTCACCCGGTGTGCGTCTCGGCGGACGATGCCCTGGGCCCGGGCGGCGCGGAGCCAGGCGGGGAACTCGCCGACGAGGCGCTCGTAGAGCTCGTCGTCGGAGATCTTCAGCGGGTCCTGCCCGGCGTGGAAGAAGCCGGCGTTGTCGACGACGCGCTTGCCCGGCACGGCGAGTTCGTCGAGCTTGCGCAGGAAGTCGAACTGCTTGCTGTGCGGGTCGCCGAAGCCGACGAACTGCCAGAAGAGGGGCAGCCTGGCCGCCTTGCAGACGTAGCGTTCCGCGGCGGGCCGGCTGATCGGGCCGCCGTCGGTCTGGAAAACCACCAGGGCGGGGGCGGTCGCGCCGCTGTCGAGGTGGTGGTCGATGACGGCGTCCATGGCGAGGTGGTAGCTGGTCTTCCCCATGTGGCCGAGTCCGGCGACGATGCGCTCGACGGCGCCCTCGTGGTGGGCGAGGTCGATCCCGGTGACGGCGTCCACCTCGGTGGAGAAGAACACGGTGGGGACGACGCCGTCGTCGTCGAAGTGGGCGGCCAGCGACAGCACCCGGTCGGCGAGGGCCTGGACGCTGCCGTCCTTGTAGTACGGCTTCATCGAGCCGCTGTGGTCGATCACGAGGTAGACCGCGGCGCGCTCGTCCCCCAGCCCGTGGCGGGCGACCGTGCGCCCCGCGGCCTTGTACAGGTTCACCAGCGCGGGCGCGCTCTGCTCGACCTTGGTCAGGCTGATGGCCGGCATGCCGCTGCTCCCCTCCCCGGGCGCCCCGCACCGTGCCGGGGAACGCTCCTGCCGCGAAGGCTACGGGACGGCCGCGGTCTCCGGCACGGCGGACGGCTCCGCCCCGCTCCCCAGGC
>NZ_JACADT010000710.1:0-2951 GCF_013421635.1 Streptomyces sp. UH6
GCCGCGGGCACCTCCGCGGACAACGAGCGCAAGATGCGCCTGGAGTCCTACGTGCTCGCCGCCCGCCTCGAACAGGTCGCGGCGGCGGCCACCGCCCGGCTGCTGCGGATGTCCTCCGGCCGCTACACGCTGGTCCACTCCGACGACCGCTCCGGCCGCGGCCGCAGCGGCCTCGGGCTGCACGTGGTCGACGCCTGGACGGGCCGGGAGCGGGACACCGCCACCCTCTCCGGCGGCGAGACCTTCTTCGCCTCCCTCGCCCTGGCCCTCGGCCTGGCCGACGTGGTCACCGACGAGGCGGGCGGCGTGCGTCTCGACACCCTCTTCATCGACGAGGGCTTCGGAAGCCTCGACGACCAGACCCTCGACGAGGTCCTCGACGTCCTGGACTCGCTGCGCGAACGCGACCGCAGCGTCGGCATCGTCAGCCACGTCGCCGACCTCAAGCGCCGCGTCCACGCCCAGCTCGAGGTGGTCAAGGGCCGGCAGGGGTCGGTGCTGCGGCAGCGCGGGGCGTCCGGCTGAGCGCGCGGACCGCCGGGCCGCGCGCGCCGAGGGCGGTCAGCCGGTGACCGCCCGGCGCGGGAGGGGCGAGGAGTACACCACACTGGTGGTCACCGACCCGAGTCCGCCGATCCGCCCGGACACCTCCTCCAGGTGCCGCATCGAGCGCGCGGTCACCTTCAGGACGAAGCAGTCGTCCCCCGTCACATGGTGCGCCTCCACGATCTCCGGAGTGGCGGCCACCAGGTCGTGGAACGGCTTGTAGTTCGAGGTCGGGTACCGCAGCCGGACGAACGCCAGCACCGGCAGGCCCAGCCGCTCCGGGTCGACGACCGCCGAGTAACCCCGGATCACCCCGGCCTCCTCCAGCCTGCGCACCCGCTCGGTGACCGCGCTGGGAGACATGGAGACGGCCCGGGCCAGCTCGGTGAAGCTCGCCCGGCCGTCCCGCTGCAGCACGTCGAGGATGCGCAGATCGGTGGCGTCCGGCGTGTACGCCGGGAGATGCGTGGTCATGGGCCGAGCATGCCGGGGATTCCCCGGCGCCACAAGCGGAGCGCCGTGGATCGGCCGTTCAGGGTGACGGCCGTGGCGCCTAGATTTCCGGTGTCGGAAAGCAGCACCGGAAGGAACGTCCCATGACCACCGCCCAGACCCCCGTCGACAACCCCGTGCTGCGCGTCGCGCCCGCCGCACCTGCCGAGGCCGCCGCCTACTTCTCGGCGAGCCTCGCCTTCCACGCGGACGTGTCCGACGTCGCGGCCGCCCTCGCCGCCGCCGGCCCGGACGGCGACCCGGGCTTCGTGCTGGTCGACACCCGGTCCACCGAGTCGTGGGACCAGGGACACGTGCCCGGCGCGCTGCACCTGCCCACCGCACTCCTGCCGCAGCTGGCGGACCGTCTGCTGGATCCGGCGGTCCCGGTCGTCACCTACTGCTGGGGCCCCGGCTGCAACGGCGCAACCCGCGCCGCGCTGGCGCTGTCCCTGCTCGGGTACCGCGTCAAGGAGATGCTCGGCGGCTTCGAGTACTGGGTCCGTGAGGGCTTCGCCTACGAGACCGCCGACGGCGGCGGACGGCAGAGCCCCGACCCGCTCACCGCGCCCGTCGGCGAGGACGCCGACTGCGGGTGCTGAACCCGCGCCGAGGCCGACCCACCGCGGCCGCGGCCCCGGCACCCCTGTCCGTGGCCGCGGCCCCGGCCCCGGCACCCCCGTCCGTCCGCCCGCCGGTGGCACGGGCGGGGGCGCCGGACCCCGTCACAGCCGGGAGAGCTCGTCGACCAGGTCGTCCAGTCCCAGCGAGCCCTGCGAGAGGGCGGCCATGTGCCAGGCCTTGGCGTCGAAGGCGTCGCCGTGCCGCTCGCGGGCCTTCTCGCGGCCCAGCAGCCAGGCGCGCTCGCCCAGCTTGTAGCCGATGGCCTGGGCGGGCATCGACAGGTAGCGCGTCAGCTCGCTCTCCACGAAGTCCGCGGGGCGGCTGCTGTGCGCCCCGAAGAACTCCTGGGCCAGGTCGGGCGTCCACCGCTCACCCGGGTGGAAGGGAGAGTCCGCGGGGATCTCCAGCCCCAGGTGCATGCCGATGTCGACGATCACCCGCGCCGCGCGCATCATCTGCGCGTCCAGGTAGCCGAGCCGCTCCTCCGGGTCCGGCAGGTAGCCCAGTTCGTCCATCAGGCGCTCCGCGTACAGCGCCCAGCCCTCCATGTTGGCGCTGACGCCGCCCACCGTGGCCTGGTAGCGGGAGAGGTCCTTGGCCACGTACGTCCACTGCGCGAGCTGGAGGTGGTGGCCGGGAACGCCCTCGTGGTACCAGGTGGAGACCAGGTCGTAGACGGGGAACCGGGTCAGCCCCATGGTGGGCAGCCAGGTCCGGCCCGGCCGGGAGAAGTCCTCCGACGGGTTGGTGTAGTACGGGGCGGCGGCGCTGCCGGGCGGGGCGATGCAGGACTCCACCCGCTTCACCGGCTCGGCCAGCTCGAAGTGGGTGCCGTCCAGCTCGGCGACGGCACGGTCCATCAGCCCCTGGAGCCACCGGCGGACCTCGTCGACGCCCTCGATGTGCCGTCCGTGCTCGTCCAGGTGGGCCAGCGCCACCCACGGGGTGGCGGCCCCGGGCAGGATCCGCTCCGCCTCGGTCCGCATCTCCCCGAGCAGGCGGTGGTACTCGGCCCACCCGTACGCGTACGCCTCGTCGAGGTCCAGGTCGGTGCCGTTGAAGTAGCGGGCCCAGCGGGCGTACCGCTCCCGGCCCACCGTGTCCGGGGCGCCCGCGACGGCCGGCGCGTACACGTCCCGCATCCAGTCCCGCAGCTCCACCAGGGCGGCGGTGGCGCCACGGGCGGCCTCGTCCAGCTCGGCGCGCAGCTTCTCCGGACCGTCGGCCGCGAAGTCCTCGAACCAGCCGCGGCCGGTGCCGTGCGGGTCCGCCCACTCGGTGAGCTGCCC
>NZ_JACADT010000711.1:0-2946 GCF_013421635.1 Streptomyces sp. UH6
GCCTTGCCCGTCGGGGCGTCAGCGGGCGCGCCGTGGGCGTCCTCACGGCCGAAGTGGTAGCGGGCGATCCGCCGGATCTGGCCCGGCAGCCCGTCCACCGCCCGCAGCAGCGCGGGCTCCACCACCGTCTTGACCCGTGCCAGCAGCACCGCCGCCTCGGGTTCGTCGGGTCGGTCCCGGCCTCTGCCGGCCTCCGTCCGCCGGGCGCCCTGCGGATCCGCGGCACCGCGTGTGTCCGATGCGGCCTGTGCGGCCTGTGTGGCCTGTGCGCCCTGCGTTTCCCCCCGTTCCCGTGCGCCGTGCGTGCCGTGCGGTACCTGTGTCGTGATCACGTGACTCATGGCCCCCCTCGGGGAACTCCTTTCACTTCTGTTCGCCGATCTCCCCCCGCAATGTCCCCACCCTGCCGGGCGGGGACACCGGTCGGCGCGGGTCAGCTCACCTCCATCGCCCGATCTCCACGTTCTCCAGCACTCCGAGCGCGTCCGGAACCAGCACGGCCGCCGAGTAGTACGTCGTCACCAGGTAGTTGATGACCGCCTGCTCGTTGATACCCATGAACCGGACGGACAGCCCGGGCTCGATCTCGTCCGGGATGCCGGTCTGGTGGAGACCGACGACACCCTGGTCGTCCTCACCGGTACGCATGGCGATGATCGAGGTCGTGCGGGCCTCGGTCACCGGGATCTTGTTGCACGGGTAGATGGGGACGCCGCGCCAGGTGGGCACCCGCTGGCCGCCCACGTCGACCGACTCCGGCACCAGACCGCGCTTGTTGAGTTCGCGGCCGAAGGCGGCGATGGCGCGCGGGTGGGCGAGGAACAGCTTGGTGCCGCGGCGCCGGCTGAGCAGTTCGTCCATGTCGTCGGGGCCGGGGACGCCGTCGTGCGGCTGGATGCGCTGGTCGTACTCGCAGTTGTGCAGCAGGCCGAACTCGCGGTTGTTGACCATCTCGTGCTCCTGGCGCTCCTTGAGCGCCTCGACCGTCAGCCGGAGCTGGTGCTCGGTCTGGTTCATCGGCTGGTTGTACAGGTCGGCGATCCGGCTGTGGATGCTCAGGACCGTCTGGGCGACGCTCAGCTCGTACTCGCGGGGCCGCGCCTCGTAGTCCACGAAGGTCCGCGGGATGTCCACCTCACCGGCGTGTCCGGCGGACAGGTCGATGGCCTTCTCGCCGTACTTGTTGGTCCGCTGGGCGGGAATGGCGCGCTGCCGGCGCAGGTGCTCGCGCAGCGGCTCGGAGCGTTCCGCGATCTGGTCCAGGTCACGGCGGGGCAGTGCGAGCACGGTGCAACCGGTGACGGCGCGCAGGGTGAACTCCCAGATGGACTCCGGGTCGAGGATCGACTGGTCGCCGAAGTAGGCGCCGTCGGCGAGGACTCCGAGGACGGCGTCCTCGTCGTAGGGGCCCGATCCGACCTTCTCCACCTTGCCGTGGGCGAGGAGGAAGACCTCGTCCACCTGGCTGCCGAAGGAGGCGATGATCTGGCCCGGCGCGAACTCCCGCTGCCGGCACCGCTGGGCGAGCTCGCCCAGCACCTCCAGGTCCTCGAATTCGCGCAGCGCGGGCAGTTCGCCGAGTTCCGCCGGGATCACCTCGACCTGGTCACCCGTCTTCACGAAGGTGATCCGGCCGTCCCCCACGGCGTAGGTGAGCCTGCGGTTCACCCGGTAGGTGCCGCCCTGCACGTTCACCCAGGGAAGGGTGCGCAGCAGCCAGCGGGAGCTGATCTCCTGCATCTGCGGAGCGGACTTGGTGGTGGTGGCCAGGTTCCGCGCGGCTGCCGTGCCGAGGCTCTGCTGCGGCCGGTCCTGCTCGGTGCGGATCTCTTCGCCTACCGACATAAAGAATTGCCCTCCCGGTTGTGCCCCGCGCCGGTGCAGCGTGGCGGGGCCTGTTGACGTGATCCACTCTCGGCGACGGAACGTGTCCGCGCCATTACCCGAAAGAGCGGGACTGAAGGCGCGTTCGACGGGGCAGGGCTCGCAGTTCGGGTCCGGATGCGCCGCGAACGCGCCCGTAGCCTCCGTGAACACACCCGGATGAGGATTCCGCTCGGCCCGACCGCGGTAGGAACCGTGCGTGACGGATCAGTCACTCTGCGCGAAGGAGGTCCGTCATGGCCAAACCCATGTCGGCGAGGACGTTCCTGAAGATCTTGAAGGACGAGGGCCTGAGGGTCGAGGAGGTGGGTGACTGGAGGGATCACAACCGCAACTCGGCCGGCTCCTGGGGGCCGGTCCACGGGGTGATGGTCCACCACACGGCCACCGAGGGGGCGGAGCGGACGGTGGAGATCTGCCGGGAGGGCAGGTCCGACCTGCCGGGGCCGCTCTGCCACGGCGTGATCACCAAGGACGGCACGGTCCACCTGGTCGGCTGCGGGCGCGCCAACCACGCGGGGCTGGGCGACGACGAGGTGCTGCGGGCGGTGATCGCCGAGCGCGCGCTGCCGCCCGAGAACGAGGCGCGGGCCGACGGCAACCGGTACTTCTACGGCTTCGAGTGCGAGAACCTCGGCGACGGGGACGACCCCTGGCCGGACGAGCAGATCGACGCCGTCGCCCGCGCGGCCGCGGCGATCTGCCGGCACCACGGGTGGTCGGCGCGGTCGGTGATCGGGCACCTGGAGTGGCAGCCCGGGAAGACCGATCCCCGGGGGTTCACCATGAAGGCGCTGCGGGAGCGGGTGGCGGAACGCCTGAAGTGAGGCGGGGAGGCTCCGGTGGGCGAGCGAGGCGGGTGGCGCGCGGACGCCGGTGACACCGGCGACGCGGCCACGCGGGGGGGGCGCGGGACACCGGTGACGGGTCCGGCGGGCCGGGGGCGACAATGGGCGGGTGAACGAGGTCCGGGTGCCGGGACGGGTGCCGTCGCCGCTGGTGGAGGTCGCGGACGAGCGGTTCGCCCGGCGCGGGGTGCGTCTGCTGCTGAAGCGGGACGAC
>NZ_JACADT010000712.1:0-2945 GCF_013421635.1 Streptomyces sp. UH6
CGGGGCAGGAAAGGACGGCGCCCGCCCCCTCGTGCGAAGGGGACGGGCGCCGTCGGGGCCGTGCGGGTCAGACCGTCGCGGAGACGGCCGGAGCGGGCTCGCCGGAGTCCTCGGCGGCCGGGGTCTCGCCCTCCTCCAGGGCGACGTCCTTGGTCTCCTTGCCGAGCAGCAGGGCGATCAGCGTCAGCACGCCCATGGCGGAGAGGTAGACGCCCACCAGCCACGGCGAGCCGTCACCGGCCTCCCACAGGGCCACCGCGATGAACGGGGCGACCGCGGCGCCCAGGATCGAGCTGACGTTGTAGGAGATGCCGGAGCCGGTGTACCGGACACTGGTCGGGAACAGCTCGGGCAGCAGCGCGCCCATCGGGCCGAAGGTCATGCCCATCAGCGAGAAGCCCAGCACCAGCCACAGCACCACGCCCAGCGTGCCCAGGCCGATCAGCGGCATCCAGGCCAGGCCGAAGACCACGATGCCGGCGGTGACGGCGATCAGCGTGCCGCGGCGGCCGTACTTGTCGGCCAGCGGGCCGGAGATCAGGGTGAAGGCGGCGAAGAACAGCACACCGAAGATCAGCATCAGCACGAAGGTGGTGTAGCTGTACCCGAGGCCCGGGACGGCGGCGTCCGTCGGGGTGCGGCCGAAGCTCAGCGAGAAGGTCGTCATCAGGTAGAAGAGGACGTACGTCGCGAGCATGATGAACGTGCCCAGGACCAGCTGCTTCCAGTGGCCGCGGAAGACGGTGGCCAGCGGCAGCTTGCGGACCAGGCCCGCGTCGCGGGTCTTGGCGAAGACGGGCGACTCCACCAGTCGCATCCGCACCCACAGGCCGATCGCGACCATCACCGCGGAGAACAGGAACGGGATCCGCCAGCCCCAGCTGAGGAACGCCTCGGAGGGCTGCGAGGGGTCGGCGCCGGCGGAGGACGGCAGCACCGCGCCGATGATGAGGAACAGGCCGTTGCCGATGATGAAGCCGAGCGGGGCGCCCAGCTGCGGGAAGGTGCCGAACAGGGCCCGCTTGCCCTTCGGCGCGTTCTCGGTGGCGATCAGCGCGGCACCGCTCCACTCACCGCCCAGCGCGAAGCCCTGGGCCAGCCGCATCACCACCAGCAGCGCGGTGGCGACCCAGCCGATCTGCGCGTAGGTGGGCAGCACACCGATCAGGAAGGTCGCGATGCCCATGGTGAGCAGCGAGGCCACCAGCGTCCCCTTGCGGCCGAGCCGGTCGCCGAGGTGACCGAAGACCATCGCGCCGATCGGGCGGGCGACCATCGCCGCGCCGAACACGGCGAACGACGAGAGCAGCGCGGTCGTCGGGTCGTCGCTCGGGAAGAAGAGCGTCGGGAAGACCAGGACGGCGGCGGTCGCGTAGATGTAGAAGTCGTAGAACTCGATCGTGGTGCCGATGAGGCTGGCGATGAGAACGCGCGACCGCGAATTGGCGGGCGTCGGGGCGGAGCCTGTGGGGGCGGGGGCTGCTTCGGGCATGTCGTTCTCTCGGGTCTTTCGCACGAGGGGGAAGGCCACCGGCGCCGTCGTCGGCGGCCCGCGCGGCGGAGCGCGTCGTTCCGGTGGAAGGGTGCGTTCCGCTCTGCCCCTGCACGATCTCATGGTCGTCTCATTTAACGGCAATGCTGTCTCGTGATGTGAGACCCGGTGTCGGCTGCCGGGCAGCTCCCGGCGGGACGGCGACGGGGTCCTTCGGCCGTCACGGAGCGGGATGGGAGGATGACCCCGTGACTCTCCCGACCTCCGTGGACGTCCTCGTCGTCGGCGCCGGCCCGGCCGGCTCCTCCGCCGCAGCCTGGCTGGCCCGCTCCGGCAAGGACGTCCTGCTCACCGACGCCGCGACCTTCCCCCGTGACAAGACCTGCGGCGACGGCCTCACCCCGCGGGCCGTCGCCGAGCTGGTCCGCCTCGGGCTGGAGGACTGGCTGCGCACGCACACCGTCAACCAGGGCCTGCGCGCCCACGGCTTCGGGCAGACCCTGCACCTGCGCTGGCCCGGTGGCTCGCTGCCCGACTGGGGCTCCGCCGTCCCCCGCACCGAACTCGACGACCACCTGCGCACCGTGGCCATGAAGAGCGGGGCGGCCGCCCAGGACGGCGTCCGCGCACTGGACGCCGTCATGGAGGGCGGACGCGTGCGGGGCGTGCGGTTCCGGGTGGGCAGGGGCGAGGACGCGCCGGTCGAGACGGTGCTCTGCCGCCGCCTGGTGGTCGCCGACGGGGTGCGCTCCCCGCTCGGCAAGGCGCTCGGGCGCGAGTGGCACCGCGACACGGTGTACGGCGTGGCCGGCAGGTCGTACGTCGCCTCCGACCGGTCGGACGACCCGTGGATCAGCAGCCACCTGGAGCTGCGGGACGAGAAGGGCGCCGCGCTCGCCGGCTACGGCTGGATCTTCCCGCTCGGCAACGGCGAGGTGAACCTCGGCGCGGGCACCCTCGCCACCGCCAGGCGGCCCGCCGACGTCGCGATCAAGCCGCTGATGCGGCACTACGCGCAGCAGTGCCGGGACGGCTTCGGCCTGCGCGGCGAACTGCGCGCCGAGACCTCCGCCCTGCTGCCGATGGGCGGCGCCGTCTCCGGGGTCGCCGGGCCCAACTGGGCACTGATCGGCGACGCCGCGGGCTGCGTGAACCCGCTCAACGGCGAGGGCATCGACTACGGCCTGGAGACCGGGCGGCTGATCGCCGACGTCCTCCAGGAGCACGACGACCTGTCGGCGGTGTGGCCCGACGTCCTGCGCGGCCACTACGGCGAGGCCTTCTCCGTCGCCCGGCGGCTGGCCGGCCTGGTGACCGTGCCGCGCCTGCTGCCCGCCCTCGGCCCGGTCGGCATGCGCTCCCAGCTGCTGATGCGGCTGGCGCTGCGGTGGATGGGCAACCTGGTGACCGAGGAGGACCGCGACGCGGCAGGCCGCCTCTGGCGCTGGGCGGG
>NZ_JACADT010000713.1:0-2944 GCF_013421635.1 Streptomyces sp. UH6
CGTCCGGGACGGAGTCCAGGTGGGAGCCGGTCACCACGGCGCCCCCGGCGGCCGGGTCGCCCAGCCATGCCCACTGGTTGCCGTTGCGGTCGGTCTCCACGGCCAGACCACGGGCCTCGGCCTGCTCGCGGAACCAGGCCCGGCAGTCGCCGTCGGCCGCCGTCCAGGCGTAGCGGCGGTACCCGCCGGAGGACCGGTCCCGGCCGATGGCGGCCAGGTCCCGCCACATCTCCTGGAACGACGCCCCCTTGGGCGTGGCGCCGCCGGCCTTCGGGGTGCTCACGCGTCCTCGCCCCCGCCGTCGCCGTCGCCCTCGCCCTCGCCCTCGCGCATCGGTACGCGCACGCCGCGTTCCGCGGCCACCGTCTCGGCGATGTCGTAACCGGCGTCGACGTGGCGGACGACGCCCATGCCGGGATCGTTGGTGAGCACCCGGCGGATCTTCTCCCCGGCCAGCGGGGTTCCGTCGGCGACGGTGACCTGTCCGGCGTGGATCGAGCGGCCCATGCCGACGCCGCCGCCGTGGTGCAGCGAGACCCAGGAGGCGCCGGAGGCCACGTTGACCATGGCGTTGAGCAGCGGCCAGTCGGCGATGGCGTCCGAGCCGTCGAGCATCGACTCGGTCTCCCGGTACGGGGAGGCGACCGAGCCGCAGTCCAGGTGGTCGCGGCCGATCACCACGGGGGCCTTCAGCTCGCCACCGGCCACCATGTCGTTGAACCGCTCGCCCGCCTTGTCGCGCTCGCCGTAGCCGAGCCAGCAGATCCGGGCGGGCAGGCCCTGGAACTTCACCCGCTCACCGGCCAGCTTGATCCAGCGGGCCAGCGACTCGTTCTCCGGGAACAGGTCCAGCACGGCGCGGTCGGTGGCCGCGATGTCCGCCGGGTCGCCGGAGAGCGCCGCCCAGCGGAACGGGCCCTTGCCCTCGCAGAACAGCGGCCGGATGTAGGCGGGCACGAAACCGGGGAAGGCGAACGCGCGGTCGTAGCCCGCGAGTCGCGCCTCGCCGCGCAGGGAGTTGCCGTAGTCGAAGACCTCGGCGCCGGCGTCCTGGAAGCCGACCATGGCCTCCACGTGGCGGGCCATCGACTCACGGGCGCGGGTGGTGAACCCGGCAGGGTCCTTGGCCGCGGCGTCGGCCATCTCGTCGAACGCGATCCCGACGGGGAGGTAGCTCAGCGGGTCGTGGGCGGAGGTCTGGTCGGTGACGACGTCGACGGGCGCTCCCATGGCGAGGAGCCGCGGGACCACTTCGGCGGCGTTGCCGAGGACGCCGATCGAGAGCGGGCGGCGGGCGTCGCGGGCCTCCACCGCCAGCTGGAGGGCGTGGTCGAGGGAGTCGGCGCGGACGTCCAGGTAGCGGTGGTCGATGCGGCGCTCGATGGCGCGGGGGTCGCAGTCCACGCAGATGGCGACGCCCTCGTTCATGGTGACCGCCAGCGGCTGGGCGCCGCCCATGCCGCCGAGGCCGGCGGTGAGGGTGATGGTGCCGGCCAGGGTGCCGCCGAACTTCTTCGCGGCGACGGCGGCGAAGGTCTCGTAGGTGCCCTGGAGGATGCCCTGGGTGCCGATGTAGATCCACGAGCCGGCGGTCATCTGCCCGTACATGGTCAGGCCCAGTTGCTCCAGCCGGCGGAACTCGTCCCAGTTCGCCCAGTCGCCCACCAGGTTGGAGTTGGCGATCAGGACGCGGGGGGCCCACTCGTGGGTCTGCATCACGCCGACGGGGCGGCCGGACTGGACGAGCATCGTCTCGTCCTGCTTGAGCGTGCGGAGGGTGCGGACCATGGCGTCGAAGGAGCGCCAGTCGCGGGCGGCCTTGCCGGTGCCGCCGTAGACCACCAGGCGGTCCGGGTGTTCGGCGACCTCCGGGTCGAGGTTGTTCTGCAGCATCCGCAGGGCGGCCTCCTGCTGCCAGCCGGCGGCGGTGAGTTCGGTTCCGCGGGGGGATCGGACGGGGCGGGGACGTCCTGACATTCCGGCGGCCTCCTGGGGGCGCGACGTTGCTTGACGGCTATTCACATCCTGTCCGCGTGAATAGCCCCAGTCAACAGCGCCGCCCCGCCCCACCTTCCCATCCCTTCCGGGCAGCCCCGCGGGCCCTCGGACGGCCACCACGCCGCGCCGCCAACGGTGCCGCACCCGCCGTTCCTGCGGGCGACTGGGCCGCCCAGGGGGCGATGGGGGTACCCCCTGCTCGAGCGAAGCCGAGAGCTTGGGGGAGGGCGGGCGCAGGGCGGCGCCCTCCGCGGCGAGCGGTCCGCTCCACCGCGCGCAAGCCGACGGTGCCGTACACACGTGACCGCACGGCGGCGGGCACACGGAGCCTTGGCGGACAGCACTGTTCATCCCCCGACCCGCCCCCTTCCCAAGGGGACTTACGTTCCGCGGAGCGAGCCGTCACGTACGCACGTGAGGCCTGCGCCCACCCTCCCCCAAGCTCTCGACTTCGCTCGAGCAGGGGGGACCCCCATCGCCCTCAGCGGCACGATTGCCCGCAGCAGGGGAAGGGTCGAGGGGAACCACGCGGGATCGCGGGTCCCCGGGGGGCATACCGCATCGGGGTGGTGGCCGGGGAGCTAATCGGGCAATCCGGCCGTGGGGCGGCATAGTTGACCCACGATAGTCGGCCGTCGGCATGTTCCGCTGGAAAATGCCAGAACCCCCACTACTCTCCGCGAACCTGCGTAACCTCTCCGTCGTTCAGCCGAACGCCAGGTGGAGGGGGCCACGCATGCCCGGAATCGACGAGTGTCTTCTGGAAGTCATGCGGTTGCCCGGGGCGAGGGGCGCCGCGCTGGTCGACTGGACCAGCGGACTGCCCCTCGGCACGGTCGGCGACCCTCCCGGCGGCGAGGACCACGACACCGCGGCCGCCGAGGCGGCCGAACTCGCCCGGCTCGCCGCGGAGCACCGCGCCTTCACCCCCGGCGAGGGCGCCGGC
>NZ_JACADT010000714.1:0-2922 GCF_013421635.1 Streptomyces sp. UH6
CCGAGGGGTCCGCGGCGATCGGCCCGGCGGCCCGGCGGCGCAGCCTGTCCCGCCATGCCATGTGCTCAACCGCCTTCGTTCACGCGGGTGTTGATGCGGGCGATCTCGGCCACCCACTGCCGGCGTTCGTCATGGGTCAGGTCGAGGATCTCCTCGCGCGGCCAGTGGAAGTGATAGGCGACGTACGCGATCTCCTCCCGGAGCCGGGGAAGGGCGTACGTCACGATTCCCCCAGGCGCCCGCCCGAGAGGTCGACCTCGAAGCCGCCCTCGCAGTGCGGGCAGGTCACCGCCGCCCGGGTGTGGCCCTCGCTGTTGACGCGGCGGTAGAAGTCCTGGAGGAAGGCGACGTCGGTGGCGTACATCCGCTCCACGATCCCGGCGTGTACGTCGGTGATGGAGCCGATCCGGGTGATGACCTGGCTCAGCAGCACCACGCTCAGGTACGCGGGGTTCTCCTTGACCCGCAGGTCGATCTGGGGCCGCAGCTCGTCCCGGGCCGTGGCGAGGCGCATCGCGCCGTGGCGGTGGACGGTGCCCGCCTCGTCGACGTAGCCGCGCGGCAGCTCGAACTCGAACTCGGTGCGCAGCCCGTGGTCCTCCCGTGGCGGCGGAGCGGCGGCGGGGGGTGCCGCCGCCTGCTCGGTCGCCGGGGCGGGCGCCGTCGCCTGGAGGATCTCCTCCAGGTTGCCCGCCGTCACCGTACGGCGCCTCATTCGACGACGATCTCCTCGAACACGATGGTGACGGTCTCGGTGGCGTGGGAGGCGTCCCCCGCCTTCAGGGACGGGCCCTCCCACTTGGAGGCCCAGCCCTGCATCAGCTGGATGCGCCGGACCGTGTTGCCCTCGGTGTCCTTGATCTCGATCGTGAGGTTCTGACGCGCGGCGTTCACGGCGCCGTTGTTCAGTGTCTCCTTGATCCAGTTGGTGAACTCGCTGCTCTGGTCGAGTCCCCGGGTGATCGTGATCTCGCCCGCCTGCCGACCGCCGGGCTGCTTGCGGATGATCTGCTTGCCCTCGGCGCTGACCTGCTTGATCTCGACGACGTCCTCCTGGACGGTCAGCCCGCTGATCTCCTGGATCGACTCGACCAGGTACCCACCGAGCTGCACGCCGAAGACGTGGGTGGAAAGAGCATCGCCCGTTGCCATGACTGTCTGTCACCTTTCCTTGCGGAGCCGTTCCTACGGTCCCGGGTTCACTCGTCGATGAGGCTGGTGCTGTCGGAGAACTGGGCCAGCCGGAACACCACGAACTCCGCGGGCTTGACCGGCGAGACGCCGATCTCGCAGACGACCCGCCCCTGGTCGATCGACTCCTGCGGGTTGTTGTCGCGGTCGCACTTCACGTAGAACGCCTCTTCGGCGGTGCGGCCGAACAGCGCGCCCCGGCGCCATTCCTCGGTGAGGAACGCCGTGACGTTGCGCCGGATGCTCGACCAGAGCCGGTCGTCGTTCGGCTCGAAGACCACCCACTGGGTGCCCAGGAGGATCGACTCCTCCAGGTAGTTGAACAGGCGGCGCACGTTGAGGTAGCGCCAGGCCGGGTCGGAGGAGAGGGTGCGGGCGCCCCAGATCCGGATGCCCCGGCCCGGGAAGGCGCGGACGCAGTTCACGCCGATCGGGTTCAGCAGGTCCTGCTCGCCCTTGCTGAGCCGCAGTTCCAGGTCGACCGCGCCGCGGATCACCTCGTTGGCGGGTGCCTTGTGCACGCCGCGCTCGGCGTCGCTGCGCGCCCACACACCGGCGATGTGACCGCTCGGCGGGACGACGGTGTTGCGGCCGGCGGCCGGGTCGAAGACCCGCACCCACGGGTAGTAGAGGGCGGCGTACCGGGAGTCGTAGCCCGCCTCGTCGTTGCGCCAGGTCCGCACCTGCTGGGCGGACAGTCCGGGCGGGGTGTCCAGGACCGCCACCCGGTCACCCATCTGCTCGCAGTGCGAGATCACGGCCAGCTGCACGGTGCGCACGCCCTCGGCGTCGATGTCACCGCGCTGGTGGGCGCTCATCAGGTCCGGCACCGCGACCATGGTGATCTCGTCGATGGCCTCCAGGCCACCGAACCCGGTGCGGGCCCCCGCGTCGCCGACGTACTCGGCCGCGCTGAGGCGGGCCACCTCGCCGGAGCCGGCGGCGGCGGGCGCGGCCGGGGCGTCGGCCAGCGTCACGGTCTGGTTGGCGGGCCGGCTCTGGGGGGCGCCCTGCTGCTCGGTGACCTCGATCAGCTTCGAGGCGCGGGCCTGGTTGACCAGGTACCCCTTGACGTTCCTGCGGGTCGAGCCCTCGTAGGTCTCCGCCACCTGGTCGCCCTGGCGGACCAGGACCTTGAAGCGGTCCTCCGGCGGGTTCTCGCCGTCCGCGTCGGCGACCTCCACCGACACGCCGGAGACGCCCGGCCGGGCCGTGACCAGGAAGCCGCCCAGCTCGGCCGGCCGCGCCGCGGTGGTCCCCTGCCCCGCCGGGGCGGAGGCGTCGTCCTGGGAGCCGCCGATGCGCACGACGTACGCGGTGCCGCCGCCGTTGGCGAAGTATCCGTAGACCGCGTGGGCGAGGTAGGTGCCCTCGGTGAAGCCACCGAACGTCCGGGTGTACTGGTCCCAGCTCGCGACGAGCGTCGGCGTGTGGAACGGGCCGGTCTCGGCGAACCCCACGAACGCGGCGACCGCGGTGCCCACCCCCTCGATCGGCCGGGCACCGGACTGCACCTCCTCCACGTACACGCCCGGGGTGAGGTACGTCGGCATGCTCGCTCCTTCGGGTCCTGCGGTTGCTGGCGGATCTGTCACCTGTGTCCAGGCCGAGTCTGCGGGGCGGTCCCGCGAGGTGACAGGGCCGTGCGGACCTGGCCAGGGGCAGGGACGCTGCCTTTCCCTGCCCGTGCCGACCGCCCGGCGGGCCCCCGGACCTGCCCCTGGACTGCCC
>NZ_JACADT010000715.1:0-2921 GCF_013421635.1 Streptomyces sp. UH6
GCCTGAGCCGCCGCCGAGGGGGAACGGGGGAGGGGCGGCGCCCGGAGTGTTCCGGGCGCCGCCCCTCGGCGTTCTCGGGCCGTCAGGGCCGTCAGGGCCTTCAGGCCGCCGTCACAGCGTCTTCGGCGGGATCGGCGACGCCGCCACCGACTGCGGGGAACTGCTGCTGGCGAAGGCCGACGGCGCGGCCATCCCGGCCGTCGGGTCGACGACCGGCTCCTCGACGGCCTGCTCCGGGACGCCGATCATGCGGATGCCCGCCGCGTCCAGGGCCCGCTTCATCCGCCAGCGCAGCTCGCGCTCCACGTTGACCGCCTTGCCGGGCATGGTCCGCGCGGTGACCCGGATGACCATGGAGTCCAGCAGCACGTCGTCCAGGCCCAGCACCTCGACCGGACCCCACAGGATCTCGCTCCAGGGCTCCTCCTTGGCGATCCGCTCGGCGACCTCGGTGAGCACCGACCGGACCCTGTCCAGGTCCTCCTCGGGCCGCACGTTGACGTTCACCCCGGCGGTCGCCCAGCCCTGGGAGGCGTTGCCGATCCGCTTGATCTCGCCGTTGCGGACGTACCAGATCTCGCCGTTGTCGCCGCGCAGCTTGGTGACGCGCAGGCCGACCTCGATGACCTCGCCGGTGGCCACGCCCGCGTCGACGGTGTCACCGACGCCGTACTGGTCCTCCAGGATCATGAAGACACCGGAGAGGAAGTCGGTGACCAGGTTCCGCGCGCCGAAACCGATCGCCACACCGGCCACACCGGCCGAGGCGAGCAACGGCGCCAGGTTGATCTGGAAGGCGCCCAGCACCATCAGGAACGCGGTGCCCAGGATCACGAAGGAGGCCACGGACCGCAGCACCGAGCCGATCGCCTGCGAGCGCTGACGCCGCCGTTCCGCGTTGACCAGCAGGCCGCCGAGGGTGCTGCCCTCGGAGGCGGAGGTGTTGCGGTTCATCCGGTCGATCAGCCGGGTGATGGCCCGGCGGACCACCATCCGCAGGACCATCGCCACCGCGATGATCAGCACGATCCGCAGGCCCACCGCCAGCCAGGACGCCCAGTTCTCCTGGAACCAGCCCGCCGCCTCGGACGCGCGCTCGTGCGCCTCCTGGAGGGTGGGCATGGTCGGCGTCGGAGCGGGCGTGGTCGACGCGGGGGACGTCGTCGTGGACGGGTCCGGGCCGGCTGCCGGGAGGGCGACGGACAGGGACACGGTGGGATACCTCCAGGTGCGGTGGCTGCCCCGGCGGAACGGTACGGCGACGACCAGGAAAGCGGAAGGGGGCAGCCCGACCACAGTAACGGGGCAAACCGGGTACCTCCCCTGCTTCGCGGCGAAGAGAGACGGGCCTCACCAGAGGATGAGGAAGGGATAAGGGAGGACCTCGCGGGCCGTGGGACGCCGGGGGCGGGCGGGGCCGGTGGGGCGCGCCTGTGGCAAGGACCACGCCCGGTGGCGCCACCCCGTTGTTCCCACGTGGTGGCGCCGCGACCAGGGCAGAGGGGAAACTGACTCCAGATCGTCACGGCGCGAGCCACGCGCCGCCGGCGTACAAGGAGGCACCGTGCCGCATGTCCTGGTCCTCAACGCGTCGTACGAGCCGCTCGGCGTCGTACCGCTCCGCCGCGCGCTCGTCCTCGTCCTCGAGAACAAGGCAGTCTGCCTCGAGGAGTCCGGCGCCCACCTGCACAGCGCGACCCTCTCCCTGCCGGCGCCCAGCGTGGTCCGGCTCAAGCGTTTCGTCCGCGTCCCCTACCGGGGGCCGGTGCCGTTGACCCGGCGGGCCCTGTTCGCCCGCGACGGCGGGCGCTGCATGTACTGCGGCGGTGTCGCCACCAGTGTCGACCACGTGATCCCCCGCAGCCGCGGCGGGCAGCACGTCTGGGACAACGTGGTGGCCTCCTGCCGGCGCTGCAACCACACCAAGGCCGACCGCCACCTCGGCGAGCTGGGCTGGAGACTGCGCCACAAACCGGCCCCGCCCACCGGTCTGGCCTGGCGCATCATCGGCACCGGCCACCGGGACCCGCGCTGGCTGCCCTACCTGAGGCCGTACGGCGCGGACGAGGCACTGGCCCGGATCGACGGCGTATCGGCCTGACATCGATCCGGGCCTTCGTGCACCTCGGCGCCTTGGCCGGAGCGGGCCCCGGCCAGGACCCCGGTGCCTGCGCCGCCACCCGTTCGGGGGAGGCGATGTCTGGCACGCCGCCCGGTGGGTAGCCAACTGTCCGGGCGTGCCGTTCGTCCTCGGCACCGCGACGGCCGGCGCCCCACCGCGACACCTCGTTTCCGCGCTGCGCGCCACCCCGCTTTCCCGACACCCGCGGCACCGCGGCACCGCGGCACCGCGACTGCGTGACACCGTGACACCGCGCACGTTCGACACCGTCCACATTCGACACCGTCCACTTTCGACACCGCGCATCTTCGACACCTCGAACCATCGAAACCTCGACGAGGAGGCACCGTGGCCGGACCGGTACCGGGGGAGTCGCTGGCGCGGCTGGCGGAGCTGTACGGCGTGGCCACGGAGTACCGGCCCGCGCCGGACCGCACGGTCACCGTCCCCGAGGAGGCGGTGACCGCCGCGCTCACCGCCCTGGGCGTGGACACCGCCGACCCCGCCGCCGCGCTGGCGGCGCGGGAACGGGAACTCGCGCGGCGGCTGCTGCCACCCACGGTGGTGCTCACCGGGCAAGGGCTCCCGTCCCTGCCCGACGGCGCCGTCCTGCCCGAGGGCACCGCCCTGCGCGTCGTCACCGAGGACGGCGCGACCCGCACCGGCCGGGCCTGTCTCGACGGGCTCCCGTACGGCGTCCACCGGCTCACCGCCACCACGCCCGACGGCCGCACCGGCGAGTCCCACCTGATCGTCGCCCCCGACCGCGCGCCCGGTGTGGACGGGCGGCACAAGGGAC
>NZ_JACADT010000716.1:0-2920 GCF_013421635.1 Streptomyces sp. UH6
CAGGCCGGTCAGGAGGTGCGGCAGACCGTGCCGTTGAGGGTGAACGTCGTCGGCGTCGGGTTGGCCCCGTCGTTGGCGCCGACGAACCCGAACGTGGCGGTGGAGCCGCCCTTCGGGGCCAGCAGCGCGTTCTGGCCGTTGTCGGTCACGTGGACGCGCGTACCCGAGCCGGTGACGTCGGCGTTCCAGGAGCTCTGGACCGACTGGCCGGACGAGGGCCAGGTGAAGTCCAGCGTCCAGCCGTTGATCGCGGTGTCGGCCAGGTTGGACACCGTGACGGTGGCGACGAAGCCGTTGCCCCAGCCGGTGTCCACCCGGTAGTTGACCAGGCAGCTGCTGTCCCGCGGCGCGGTCGTGGCGAAGGTCAGCGGCTCCGACGGGCGGGAGAGCCGGCCGTCGGCGTCGCGGGCGAGGACGTTGACGGTGTGCTCGGAGCCCGGCGGGAGGTTGTGCAGCGTGGCCGAGGTGGAGGTCGAGCTGGCGAGCAACTGGGCGTTGGTGCCCAGGCGTTCGTACACCTCGTAGCGCACCGCCTTGCCGTTCGCGGGGGCGGTCCAGCTCACGGTGGCGGTGGAGCTGTCCACGGAGGTGACCTTCGGGGCGCCGGGCGCGCCGACCGAGGCGGCCGCCGAGTGCGGGGAGACGGTCACCGTGGTGATCGAGTAGGGCGGCAGTTCCTGCACGCCGCCCGTGGAGGCGGCGACCCGGGTGACGTCGGTGTCGCCGCGGCCGTAGCGGTGGACGACCGGTGTCTGGGTGGTGGGGGTGAACCCGGCGTAGTCGATCCGCGCCGTGTGGGTGGCGTCCGCGTCCTTGTTGATCAGCATCACGCTCAGGGAGCCGTCGGCGCGGTGCACGGCGTGCGAGGAGACCTGGTCGTCGCTGGTCGAGGAGGCGACCATGGTGTCGCCGGGACGGCCGAGCTTGGTGAGGGACTTCAGGCCGTAGTAGGGGTGGAACGGCGTGTTGACGGCCGGCTGGCAGACGTCGCCGACGCAGCCGCCGCTGGAGAGCAGGCCGTAGTCGTTGAAGTCGGTGTCGCCGTCCACCGACCCGACCTTGTCCGGGCCGTTGTGGGTGTTCCACCAGTCGACGTTGAAGACGCCGTTCTCCAGCGCCGTCATGTAGGTGTCCGCGGCGAACAGGCCGTTGGGACGGCTGTTCATCTGGACGTTGGAGTTGACCTCGGTGAGGGCGATGCCGATCTTCGAGGAGCGCGCCCCGGCGTAGCGGTCGATCTGGCGGCGGACCTCGCGCAGCTGTCCCGGCAGCCGGTTGGCCCGGTCCAGGGCCTCGTCGGCGGTGGCCCCGCCGGGGTAGGAGTGCACGACGGCGAAGTCGACGGTGCCGGCGACGGCGGACAGGACGGTGTGGTTCCAGTCGGCCGAGTCACCCTCGCCGGTGATGCCGTCGGGCCAGTCGCCCGGGGTGGTCAGCACGGCGCCGATCTTGATGGTCGGGTCGACGGCCTTCATGGCCTCGGCGTAGGCGAGGACGTTGCGCGCGTACTCCCGGGGGCTCTTGTCCGGGTGGTCGTCCGCCTCCCAGCCGCTGCCGTAGTGGCCGTTGCCGTAGATCTCGTTGCCGATCTCCCAGTACTTGGCGCCGTAGCCGCGGGTGACGTTGGCGTAGCGGACCCAGTCGGCGGCCTCCTGCGGGGTGCCGGTGCCGTAGTTCGCGATGATCATCGGCTGGGAGCCGGTGGCGCGGACGGTGCCCATGAACTCGTCGAAGCTGGTGCCCGGGGCCACGTATCCGCCGGGGGCGGTGTGGTCCTTCCAGTGGTAGATGTCGCCGTAGGAGCCGCCGGGGTACCGCATCACCCCGACGCCCGCCGCGCTCATGAGGTCGGCCACCTCGGGGTCGTTCATGTGCGAGTCCCAGATCGCGGTGTTCACGCCGAACGCCGCCTTGTCGATCGTGCCGAGGCCCACGCCCGCGTTGACGGAGACCTCGACGGTCGCCGCCTCGGCGGCCTGGTCGGCGGCCGCCGGGGCCGGGGGGACGGCGGCCAGCGCGGCCACGGTGGCCAGGGCACAGGCCAGGGTGGCGGCCGGGCGTCTGCGGCCGCCGCCGGAGGGCCGGGGCGGGCGTAACCGGGCGTCGGCGAGGCGGTGTGCGAAGGGCATGGCGTGTCCTCCTCGGGCGCGTACGGCATCGGCACGGCGCCCGGTGTCTGGTCGGTGGTGTGACACGAGGGGTGGGAGCGCTCCCACGATGATGCGGGGGAGGCATGACCGCGTCAATGGGGCGGACGGTGGCGGTTCGTCCGTCGGATCCGCGCCCGTCAGATCGCCCCCCGCCGGGCGAGCCGCTCCGCCTCCGCGTGCCACCAGGCCGGAGGGGCGGGGCCGGTGACACGGGCCGTCGGCTGCTCCGGGTGCAGACCCAGCCGGCGCAGCGCGTCGGGGTGGACGTGGATCTCCGTCACGCAGTGCCGGCTGCCACCGGGGCCGGCGCACCGGAGGAGGTCCAGGCGGACCTCGTCACCGGCGAACGGCATCCAGTCGACGCCGCGCTCGCGCAGTCAAGCCCGGAGGGCGGCCGCCGGACGGGGCGCGCCGGTGGTGTTCCGGTGGCCGGCGACCAGTACCCAGGCGGGGCTCGGGGCGTTCGTCATGGAGGCATGCTCCCTCGCCGTCCGGGGAGCGGCAAGAGTTCCGGGCTCCAGGGCGTCTTCGGGCCCGAGGAGCCGCTCGGAGCGTGGCGCAGGGGCTGAACGGTGAATGGTGAGCGGTGAGCGGTGGGCCGGTCCCCGGGGGCGTGAGCTACGACGGGGCCGCGTAGCAGCGCACGGTCACCACCCGGTCCGTCCACCGCGGGGCGGCGTCGCCCAGGTGTCGCCAGCCGAGGCGCTCGTAGAGGGCGACGGCGGCGGTGTCGGTGGCGAGGACGTCGAGGACCGGGTGCAGCCCGGCGG
>NZ_JACADT010000717.1:0-2918 GCF_013421635.1 Streptomyces sp. UH6
CGCGCCGGAGGCGGGCCCGGCCGCGCACTCCCGCCGGTCCGGCCCGCCCCGTCGTGCGCCGATCACGCCGCCAGGCGTTCCCCCAGCCGTTCCGTCGGCACCTTGGCCGTCTCGCGGGCGGTGAGCCCCGCCACCAGCGGACCCAGGCAGAGCACGGCGGTGAACAGGGCCACCGCGGACCAGTCGTCACCCTCCGGCCCGGCGAACTCCGCCGCGAAGGTGACCGCGAAGCCGGCCACGGCGAAGCCGATCTGGGTGCCGATCGCCATGCCGGAGAGCCGCACCCGGGTGGAGAACATCTCGCCGTAGAAGGCCGGCCAGATGCCGTTGGCCGCGCTGTAGACCACACCGAAGAGCAGGATGCCCAGCACCAGGACCAGCGGGAAGGAGCCGGTGGAGATGGCCCACAGGTAGGCGAACATCAGGACCGGACTGCCCACCGCGCCGATCAGGTACACCGGCCGCCGCCCGATCCGGTCCGACAGCGAGGCCCACAGCGGGATCGCGCCCAGCGCCACCGCGTTGGCGAGCGCCGCCACCCACAGCATGCCGGTACGGGACATCCCCACCGCGTCGCTGGTGGCGTAGGACAGCGCCCACACGGTGAAGATGGTGGACACCGAGGCCACCAGCGCACCCGCCACCACCCGCAGCACGTCCTGCCAGTGGTCGCGCATCAGCACGGCGAGCGGCATCTTCGCCACACCCCCGGACGCGGCCTGCTCGGCGAACGCGGGCGTCTCGTCCAGGCGGCGCCGGATGACGTGACCCACCACCATCACCGCCACGCTGAGCCAGAACGGCACCCGCCAGCCCCAGCTCATCAACTGCTCCTCCGGCAGCGCGGCGACCGGAATGAAGACCAGGGTCGCGATCAGCTGACCGCCCTGCGTCCCGCTGAGGGTGAAGCTGGTGAAGAAGCCGCGCCGCTCCGGCGGCGCGTGTTCGAGCGTCATGGAACTCGCGCTGGCCTGCTCCCCGGCCGCGGATATGCCCTGCAGCACCCGGCAGAGCACCAGCAGCGTCGGGGCGAGGACGCCCACCTGCCCGTAGGTGGGCAGACAGCCGATCAGGAAGGTGGAGACGCCCATCAGGAACAGGGTGAACACCATGATCTTCTTGCGGCCCAGCCGGTCGCCGTAGTGCCCGAGGAAGAGGGCGCCGATCGGCCGGGCGGCGTAGGCGACACCGAACGAGGCCAGCGAGAGCAGCGTCGCGGTCGCCGGGTCGGACTCGTCGAAGAAGACCTCCGGGAAGATCAGGGCGGCCGCGCTGCCGTAGATGAAGAAGTCGTAGTACTCCAGCGCGCTGCCGATCCAGGCGGCGGCGGCCGCCTTCCTCGGCTGTGCCGTGGGGGTCTCGGGCGGGGCGGCGGGGACGGACACGGGCGTGCTCCTTCGGCGGACGGCGACAGCAGGCGGAAAGCGGACGGAAAGCAGGCGAAAGCAGGTGAAAGCAGGCAGATGTGGGGGCGTCGCTAATTAACCCACTGGGTAGTTAGTAGCGATGGGCAGTGATGTTGCGCCGAGGTGACTCGGGTGTCAAGAGACCGCGTCCCGGGCTTCGGCGGCGACCGCCCGCCGGATCAGCCGGTCGTCAGATAGGCGACGACCATGTCGCACAGCATCGCCCGGTGGTGCCCGCGCCGCTCCGGAGCCACCAGGTCGCGGCCGAACAGGGCGCCGAACGTGTACCGGTTGGAGACCCGGAAGAAGCAGAACGAACTGATCATGGCGTGCAGGTCCACCGCGTCCACGTCGCCGCGGAAGACGCCGGCCGAGCGGCCGGCGGCGAGGATGCGGCCGATCACGTCCAGCGCCGGCGAGCCCATGCGGGAGAGCCGCTCGGAGGAGATGATGTGCTCGGCCTCGTGGATGTTCTCGATGCTCACCAGGCGGATGAAGTCCGGGTGCTGCTCGTGGTGGTCGAAAGTCACCTCGCACAGCCGCCGGATCGCCGCGACCGGGTCGAGGCCGTCGACGTCCAGGTCCTGTTCGGCCTCCCGGATCACCGCGTAGGCGCGCTCCAGCACGGCGGTGAACAACTGCTCCTTGCCGCCGAAGTAGTAATAGATCATCCGCTTGGTGGTGCGGGTCCGGGCGGCGATCTCGTCCACCCTGGCCCCCGCGTAACCCGCCCGGGCGAACTCCTCGGTCGCCACGTCGAGGATCTCGGCCTGGGTGCGGGCGGCGTCCCGTACCCGGCCGTTGTTCCGTGCGGGCTTGTCGACGCTGGTCAATGCGGGTCCTCGGAGTGCTCGTCGCGGCCGGCCCGACTGCGGCCGGAGAGGTCAGCGCGATTCTAGAAGCCGCGTCCGCAAGGCGGTTCGAGGGCTTCCGTCGCGCCCGACCTTGCTGATATGAGTAACGTACTAGTTCGTACATTAGGGAGCCGTGACGTGGCCAAGGACGCCAAGGACTCGTATTTGGTGGGACTGATCGGATCGGGGATCGGTCCGTCGCTGAGCCCCGCGCTCCACCAGGGGGAGGCCGACCGCCAAGGGCTGCGCTACCTCTACCGCCTCCTCGACATCGACGTCCTCGGGATCGCCCCTGAGGAGGTGGGCCGCCTGACCCGTGCCGCGCGGGACCTCGGCTTCGACGGGCTGAACATCACCCACCCCTGCAAGCAACTGGTCGTCGAGCACCTCGACGCGCTCTCGCCCCAGGCCGAGGCGCTCGGCGCGGTCAACACCGTGGTCTTCGAGGACGGCCGCGCCGTCGGCCACAACACCGACGTCACCGGCTTCGCCGCCTCCTTCGCCAGAGGCCTGCCGGACGCGCCCCTGCACCACGTGGTCCAGGTCGGCGCCGGAGGAGCGGGAGCCGCCGTGGCCCACGCCTTGCTCACCCTCGGGGCCGGCCGGATCACCGTGGTGGACTCACTCGCGGAGCGTGCCGAGGCACTCGCCGCCGCGC
>NZ_JACADT010000718.1:0-2917 GCF_013421635.1 Streptomyces sp. UH6
CACCGGGTCGCGCCCGACGACCGTCCAGACGCCCTCGCCCTCGACGACGAAGCGGAAGGCGTGCTGGGTGTGCCGGTGCTCCGGGGCGTCCTCGCCGGGCATCAGGTACTGGATGGCGGCCCACAGGGTGGGCGTGGCGAAGGGGCGGCCGCCGAGGGAGGGGTTGGCCAGGGCGATGGCCCGGCGCTCGCCGCCGCGGCCGACCGGGACCAGGTCGCCGGCCTGCGCGGCCAGTTCCCGCAGACGCGTCCACCGCCACAGGTGCGGCACGGCGCGCGAGCGCGGGTGGGCGGGCATCAGGTCGCCGATCTCGGTCCACAGCGGGACGAGCAGCTGCTGTTCGAAGCCCCGGTACAGATCC
Source organism: Streptomyces sp. UH6 (assembly GCF_013421635.1). NCBI lineage: Bacteria > Bacillati > Actinomycetota > Actinomycetes > Kitasatosporales > Streptomycetaceae > Streptomyces > Streptomyces sp. UH6. The sequence goes on from NZ_JACADT010000718.1 coordinate 362, forward strand.
TCGAGTGCCGGGGTGACCTCGGGCTGTCCCTCGGCGGAGACGGCCTGGAGCCGGACCGGGGAGTCCTGGGCGGTGTCTGGGGCGGTGGAGGGCTGAGTCACAGTGATCAGACTGCGTCGTGTCTGGAGTGAGAACATGAAGATTCTGGAGAGCAGAATTCGGAGACCGCGCCATGGACAAGCCGCTCAAGAATCCCCCGCCCTACCCCATCGCCAGCGTGGACCACGCGCTGCGGGCGGCGACCATCCTCCAGATGGAGGGCGGCGCGACGGTGTCGCAGATCGCCGAACGCCTGGGCGTGGCCCGGTCCACCGCCCACCGGGTGCTGGCGATGCTCGTCTACCGGGACTTCGCGGTGCACGGCGAGGACCGCGTCTACCGGGCCGGCCCGGTGCTGGAACTCGCCGCGCACTCGCAGTCCCTCGCGTCCCGGCTGCGCGCGGCGGCCCTGCCCCACCTGCACCGGCTGGCGGACCTGCTGGACGAGACGGTGAACCTGACGGTGCGCACCGGGGACACCACCCGGTTCGTCGCCAGCGTCGAGTCCCGGCAGGCGCTGCGGGTGGGCTCCCGTGAGGGCATGGTCTTCCCCGCCCACCGCACGACGGCCGGGCTGCTGCTGCTCGCCGACCTCACCGACGAGGAACTCGAGGAGGTCTACACCCCCGAGCGGTACCGGGACCGCCCGGCGGACCGGCCGGACCTGGCGCGGCTGCGCACGGAGCTGCGACGTCTGCGCCGCAACGGCTTCGCCGTCAACAAGGAGCGGTCCGAGCGCGGCCTGGTGGCCGTCGGTGTGCCGGTGCGCGACCGTGACGGCGCCGCGCTGGCGGGGCTGTCGGTGTCGATGCCCAGCGTGCGCTACGACCCGCACCGGCTGCGCTCCCTGGTCGCCACCCTGGAGACGTCCGCGCACGCGCTGGAGACGGACCTGACCGTCGCGCGGTAGCCCCGCCCGCCTCACGGGCGGACTTGCCTTACATCGGAGTAGTTCACCTTAGATTCCGAACATTTCATTGACGCGACGTAAAGCGAATGTCATTCTCCCGGCATCACGCAGCCGCGACGCGCAGATCCCTGCCCCCACCGCGTCCGCGGAGCCGCGTCCTTCCACGCTCTTCGGCTCCCGCCATCGGGATGCCCTTCTTTCCCAGCCAGGGAGAACAGCAATGACGCTCAACAACGGGACCGCCGCGTCCCAGGGCCCAACCGCGGGGGCCGCCCGGAAGCCGGGCTACGCGGGAACACTGGCTGCCGCCTGCGGTGCGGTCTTCGTGGCCCAGGTCGCCAACGCGCTGCCGGCCTCGCTCAACGGTCTCTTCCAGCAGGACCTGCACACCCACGGGTCCCAGCTCACCTGGATCACTGCGGCCTTCATGATCGCCGTGGTCTGCTTCGAGTTCACCTTCGGCGTCCTCGGCGACCTCTTCGGACGGCGCAGGCTCGTCGTGGCCGGTACCGCCCTGGTCGCCGTGGGCAGCACCGTGGCCGCGCTGGCGCCCGACGTCCGGACGCTGTGGGTGGGCGCCGCCGTGAACGGCCTGGGGGCCGGCGCCATGTTCCCCGGCTCGCTCACCGCCGCCACCGCGGTCACCCGCACCGCGCGGGAACGGTCGCAGGCGGTGGCCCTGTGGAGCGGCTTCCTGTCCGCCGGCGCGGCCCTCTCGCCGCTGCTGGGCGGCATGTTCGCCGAGGTGGGGTCCTGGCGCGGCTCCTTCTGGGTGCTCGTCGGCCTCGCCCTGGTCAGCATGGTGCTCACCGCGACGCTGGCCACGGAGTCCAGGGAGCCCGAGGGCCGCAAGCTCGACGTGGCCGGTCAGATCACCTTCGCGCTCGGCCTGATCCTGGTGCTGTTCGGCCTGGTCGAGGGGCCCGAGTCCGGCTGGACGACCCTGCCGGTGGTGCTCTCCCTCGCCCTCGGCCTCTGCTTCCTGGCCGGGTTCGTCGTGGTGGAACTGGGTGCGCAATCCCCGATCTTCGACCTGCGGCTGTTCCGCAACCGGGCCTTCGCCGTCTCGTCCGTGGTGGCGGTCGTCGGCATGCTCGCCTTCCTCGGGGCCTGCTTCACGACGAGCATGTGGCTCGGCCCGGTGCAGCACCAGGACCCGCTCCGCGTCGCGGTGCCGTTCCTGCTCCTGCAGGGTCCCGCCTTCGTGCTGGTCCCGGTGGTCTCGCGTCTCCTCCACCGGGTTCCGGCCGCCTGGCTGCTGACGTCCGGCTTCGCCGCGATGGCGGTCGGCTGCCTGCTGGGCGCCCGGCTCGACGTCCACGACCCGGGGCTCGGCCCGTTCGTCGCGCCCACCCTGCTGATCGGCGTCGGTTTCGCCCTGACCGTCAGTTCGGTGACCGCCGTGGCGCTCGACAGCGTGCCGCGGAAGCTCGCGGGCATGGCCAGCGCCACCACCAACATGCTGCGCGACCTGGGCTTCGCCCTCGGTCCCGTGGTCGTCGGCGCGGTCGCCCTCAGCGGCGCGGGGTCCGCGTTCGCGGCGAGCCTGGCCGGCGCTGACCTGCCCGTCCACCAGCTGGCCGCGGCCCGGGAGATCGGCGAGGCGC
>NZ_JACADT010000719.1:0-2914 GCF_013421635.1 Streptomyces sp. UH6
GGCCGAAGACGGCGCGTGCTGCGCTGGACGGCGCTCGTCATGGCGTTCCTGATAGTCGGCACCGGTGTGGCCGGTTACCTGTACTACCAGCACCTCAACGGCAACATCGACACGGATGCCCGTGCCGGCGGGAAGTCAAACGCCAAGAAGACCAAACCGAACGCCGCGGGTCAGACCCCGCTGAACATCCTCGTCCTGGGGTCCGACGACCGCAACGATCCGAGGAACCTGAAGCTGGGCGGCAGCAAGGAGAACGTCGGGCAGAAGCCCCGCGCCGACGTGCAGATGCTGCTCCACCTCTCGGCGGACCGGAAGAGCGCCTCGATGGTGAGCATCCCCCGCGACACCATGGTGCAGATCCCCGAGTGCCGCGACGCCGAGGAGGACACGACCTACCCGGCGACCTACGGCATGATCAACTCCACGCTCCAGCGCGGCGGCCCGGGCTGCACCCTGTCGACCTGGGAGAACCTCACCGGGGTCTACATCGACCACTGGATCGTCATCGACTTCATCGGCGTGGTCGAGATGGCCGACGCGATCGGCGGCGTCGACGTCTGCGTCGAGCAGAACGTCTGGGACCGGTCGACCGCGGCGCAGCGGGGCGGATCGGGGCTGAAGCTCGAGGCGGGCACCCACCCCGTCAAGGGCGAGCAGGCGCTCCAGTGGCTGCGGACCCGGCACGCCTGGGGCAGCGACCAGATGCGCGCCAAGGCCCAGCAGATGTACATCAACTCGATGATGCGGGAGCTGCAGGAGCAGAACATCTTCACGGACAGCGGCGAGCTGATGGACCTGGCGGAGGCCGCCACCAACGCCCTGAAGGTCTCCGAGGAGATCGGCAGCGTCGCGAAGCTGGCCGGCCTGGCGATGGAGATGAAGGAGATCCCCATCAACCGCATCACCACGACCACCATGCCGAACGACCCGTGGCCGCAGGACCCGAACCGCCTGATCCCCCGGGCTGGCGACGCCGACAAGCTCTGGGCGATGCTTCAGGACGACGTGCCCTTCGACCGCAACGGCACGAAGGGCGGGAAGCCGGACTCCGGGCCGAAGGACGAGGCCGCGCCCGACGGGCAGATCGCCGTCCAGGTCCGCAACGGCACCGCGAGCGAGACGCTGGCGGCCGTGCAGGGCCGCGCCGGGGCGATCCAGCAGGTGCTGGCCGGCCAGGGCTTCGCGCTCGCCGCGAAGGACGGCGCGGCGACGAAACCCGCCAAGCGGACGGTGGTGCAGTACCCGAGCGCCGACCTCAAGGGCGACGCCCTGCGGGTCGCCGAGTCGCTGGGCATTCCGGCCAGCTCGGTGAAGAAGTCGGCCGACGTCAACGGTGTGACGCTGACGGTCGGCGCCGACTGGCGCGAGGGCGACTCCTACCCGAAGGAGAACGTCCTGGAGGAGGGCGACCTCCCGGAGAGCGCGGGCGCGCAGAACGGCGAGGAGAAGAACTGCATGGAGGTCGCGGAGGACATCTACACCTGGTAGCGGCGACCGGCGTCCGCAGGCGTCGGCGCACGAGGAGGGGCCCCGGTCGGATCGACCGGGGCCCCTCCTCGTGCGTGTTCTCGTGCGGGCCTTCCCGCGGGCCCTCGTACGGGCCTTCGCGGGCCTCGTGCGGGCCTCGTGCGCTTCGGCCGGTCAGTCGTTCGCCGGGGCGAGCACCGCCGGGCGGCGGGAGGCGATCACCTTGCGGGCCAGGGACCTGGGGCTGGTGAGGAAGCCGAAGCCCCAGGACATGTGCATGGTGGCCAGGGCGACCGGGATCTGGAGCCGTGCCTTGAGCGGCAGGCCCTTGCCGGCCGGCACCGAGCCCGCGACGATCGCCGCCAGGTAGCCGCCGGGTATCACCAGCGCCCACGGGGTGAGGGTCACGCCCGCGACCAGACCGGCGGCGATGGCGCACACGGCGGCCGGCGGGGCGAGGTAGCGCAGGTTGATGGAGCCCTGGTGGTAGCGGGCGACGACGTGCCGCCAGCGGCCGTAGTCCTTGTACTGCTTGGCCAGCGCCTTGACGCTGGGCCGCGGCCGGTAGGAGACCCGCAGCTCGGGCGAGAACCAGATCAGGCCGCCCGCCTCACGGATCCGGAAGTTGAGCTCCCAGTCCTGGGCCCGGATGAACTCGACGTTGTAGCCGCCCTGCTGCTCCAGCGCCTCGCGGCGGAAGACGCCCAGGTAGACCGTCTCGGCCGGGGCGGCCGCGCCGCCGGTGTGGAAGGCCGCGTTGCCCACGCCGATCTTCGAGGTCATGGCCGCGGCGACCGCGTGCTCCCAGTCGTTCTCGCCCTCGGCGTGCATGATGCCGCCGACGTTCTGCGCGCCGGTCTCCTCCAGGAGGCGGACGGCGGTGGCGATGTAGTTCGGCGAGAGCATCCCGTGGCCGTCGACGCGGACCACGACCGGGTGGCGGGACGCCTTGATCGCGGCGTTCAGCGCCGCGGGGGTGCGACCGGTCGGGTTGGGGACCGTGTGCACACGGGGGTCCTCGCGGACGAGCTCGGCGGCGATCTCGTCCGTGCGGTCCGTGGACGGGCCGAGGGCGATCACGACCTCCATCTCGCCCGCGTACTCCTGGGCGAGGATGGCGCGGACTGCCTCGCGAAGGTGCCGCTCCTCATCGAGGACCGGCATGATCACGGACACGGCGGGAAGCGGCGCGGCGGAATTGGCGTTCATCAGCCCTCACGTTACCGCGATCGGGGGACCTGGGCGCGCGCCGTCCCGCCGGGGCACCGGGCAGCAGATCGTATCGGCCTACCGTGCTCACGGAACGGATGCATATGGCCCGTTTGCGGGCCCCCAGGCCCTCCCAGGCCCTCGCGGAGGTGTACGCCCCTTGCCCGCCACGCCGCCCCGACCGCCCGAACGACCGGACCCCCGACGCCGTCGGCCACTGCGCGGCACGGTGCCGGGA
>NZ_JACADT010000072.1:0-12065 GCF_013421635.1 Streptomyces sp. UH6
ATTCCCCGGGGGGACACGAACGGGCACACGTCGGAGGAGGCGGGCCGTCACCGCCGAGGTGGTGGAGCGGCAGCCGTCAGGGGTGGGGCCTCAGGAGCCCCAGGGCCGGGCCCTCAGTGGGCCGCGGCCTCCGAGGGGGTCTCGGCGCGGGCCTGTCCGAGGCTGCGGGCCTCGGCCTTGAGGGCCAGCGCGGCGATCGCGGCGTTGAAGCGTTCGAGGGACGACGGCTCGTCGGGGCCGAGCAGGTACTCCTTCAGCTCGACCCGCGCGGCCGCCAGCGTGTCCGCCGCGGGGTCCCGGACCGCCGCCAGCAGCTGGTCCATCTCGGTGGCCTCGTTGGAGAGGATCACCGCCGCACGCACCGCCGTGTTCTGCCGGACGAACTCCTCGACCCCCAGCGCCGCGGAGTCCGTCACCGCGTACGGCTTGCCGCTGGCGATGAAGTCGGAGACCACGCTGGAGATGTCGGAGACCATCGCGTCGGAGACGTTGAAGCAGTCGTACAGCCGCGGCTCGGAGCCGGTGATCACCCGGTGCTCCCAGACCGGGAACGACCGCCAGTAGGCGTCGTTCCACTCCTCGCGCAGGCGGGCGATCTCCTCGTAGACCGTGAGGTCGGGAGCGCCGTCGCGGGCCGCCTCCGCCTCGTCCTCCTTCTCCACGCCGGCGGTCAGCTCGCCGAGCCGGGCCTCTATGCGCGCCAGCTCCGCGCCCGCCGTCTCCAGCGCCGCCTCGTCCCCGCGGAACTGCGGGTCCAGCGCGCGCTCGGCGGCCGCCTTCTCGATCAGCGCGACGATCCGCTCGTGCGCCAGCCGGGCCTGGGTGCTGCGGGTGCCGGTGAAGGGGTGCGGCTTGTACAGCACCCGCACCGGCTCGTCGGCGGCCAGCAACCGGCGGACGATGTTCTCGCCGGCCGACATGAGCGAGGTGTTCCCCGGGTTGTCGTCCCAGCCTTCCCAGGTGGGCGCGTAGAGCACGGTCGGGACGATGACCCCCTGCCGGCGGCCGGTCCGGATCGGCGCCAGCTGGGGGCGTCCGACCTCCACCACGTCCTCGTCGCGCACCCCGACGTCCGCCACGGCGTACCGGTCGCGCCCGGCCTTGCCGGCCGTCCACACCTCGTCGTACACCTTGCTGTACGGGTTCACACTGGCGATCTTGTCGCTGTCGCCGTGGCCGATGAAGACGTGCTTCATGGTGGGCACGCGCAGCAGGTGGATGTTCTTGCCGACGTTGGCCGCGTAGAGCGCGACCCGCACCGTGGACAGGTCCAGGTTCATCAGGTGGACGCCGCCCGGGACGCAGATCACGGGGACGGTGGTGGGCGCGAGCCGCTCCATCACGGACCGTTCGCGCAGGATGATCAGCGGACGGGTGTCCAGCCGCTCCATCGTCTCCAGCCACATGTTGACCTGGTACGCCGACTCCTTGGCGCCGGAGAAGTACAGGACCGTCTCCGGCTTGTAGGTGCTCAGCCAGTTCTGGACCGCGGTCAGCACGGCCCGCGGGGCCGGAGCACGACGCGGACCGACCAGGTACGGCACCATGAGCAGCGTGTAGACGACGCCCAGACCGAGGGCGGCCACTATGCCGATGCCGCCCCACATGCCGTCGCCGAGGAAGGCCGAGACCAGGCCGCCGACGAACACCGGCAGGTCGAGGTGGAGCATCTTCTCGCCGGAGCGGTGCAGCAGCAGCCGCGGCGGCGCGCCCGGCAGCCGGAGGTCGGACGCCAGGGTGATGTTGCGGGTGGCCACCGGCAGGGTGCGGCGGAGCCTGACCATCTTCACCAGCGCGCCGTGGACCGCCTGGAGCCCGTAGAAGGCGATGAAGCAGGCCACCAGCGCGTAGAAGAACACGCCGTAGGCGAGCCCCAGCCGGGCCAGGAGCAGCACCAGGATGAGCTGGCGGACCAGGAAGCGGATGGCCAGTCCGGCGCGCACCACACTCAGACGATTCACCAGATAGCTGTTCCGGTGATGGAGGTAGTGGTCTGCGCCGTAAGTGACGGCTGCGGCAACCGCGAACGCGACGATGTTCGGCAGTAGCGCGGCGATCATCAAAGCGGGAAAGCCCACCACGATGAGGGCGACCGCGGCGACCAGTTCCCCCACGCTGCCCACACGGGCAGTGCGTACGAGTGTGGATATCACGTGTGAACCTGCTCCAGGAGAGGTGCCGGCATGGTGCGTGAACAGCCTTGAGCGCATAACTCCGACAGTCCGGAAAACACCGTGCACATTTTCCGTGTAGTGCTTATTTCGAAACATTAGGCCGTTCACGCATTCGGAGCGGCCTAAATGATTTCTGGTAATTGCGCCCGATTATGCCACGCCGTCGTGCCGGTCCAGAACGCTCGCGAGCGCCTGGTCGAAGCCCGACGCCTGCCCCGCGGCGGCCGTCGGATCCTGCTGCCGCACGTCGATGACGTGCCCGGTGAGGTCGGAGAGCAGCACGTCGAGCGAGGTGCGCGCCACGGCCTCGGAGGAAAGCAGCGATCCCGAGGGCTCCTGACCGAACGCCTTGGTGCGCATGGGGGTGGCCGTCCGCTCGGGATTGATGCAGTTTACCCGCACGCCGTCGACGGCCCATTCGTCGGCGAGCGCCTGGGTGAGGTTGACCACGGCGGCCTTGGTGGAGGAGTACAGGCTGTAGTCGGACCGGCCGCGGGTGTAGCTGCTGGAGGTGTAGAGCAGCAACTGCCCCTTGGTCGCGGCCAGGTACTTGTACGCCGAGCGGGCGATCTGCACCGGGGCCAGGTAGTTGACCTTGAGGGCCTCCATGATGGTCGCGCCGTCCGTCTCGGCCAGCTTGCCGATGCGCAGCACGCCGGCGGTGTTGACCACGTAGTCGATCCGGCCGCTGTCGGCGTGCGCCTTGCTGAGCGCGGCCTCGACGTCCTCGGCCCGCTCCACGTGCGTTCCGGTCGTGGACCGGCCCAGCGCGTACACGGTGGCCCCGTAGCTCTCGGCGAGTTCGGCGACGTCCTTGCCGATGCCGTACGAACCGCCGAAGACCACCATGGTCCTGCCCGCGAGCAGTTCCCGGTAGCTCTCCTCGCCGCTCGGCGCGGGAGCCGCCGTGGAGGCGAGCTGGTAGAGCTTGTCGGCGAGGAAGACGTCGACGGGCTGAGTGACCTTCATGTTGTACTCGTCACCCGCGACCACGTGGATCGGCACGTCCGGCAGGTACTTCAGGACCACCGAGCAGTCGTCGGTGGCCTGGAAGTTGGGGTCCTCGGCGGCGACCTCGTACGCCCGGCGGATGGTCGAGAGCTTGAACGCCTGGGGCGTCTGCCCACGCCGCAGCCGCGAGCGGTCGGGGATCTCGGTGATGAACTCGCCGTCCTCGCCGTGGGTACGCGTGACGATGATCGTGTCGGCGGAGGGGATGGCGACGTCGACCGCCTGGTAGCGGTCCAGCGCGCGGACGCAGTCGTCGATGACCCGACGGCTGATCAGCGGCCGCACCGCGTCGTGGAAGAGGACGTTGAGGTCCTCGCCCTCGGCCAGCCCCTCGCCGAGCGCCTCGACGGCTCGGCGGGTGGTCTCGCTGCGGGTGGATCCGCCCTCGATGACCCGCTTCACCTTGGTCAGTCCCGCGCGCTCGACGATCCGCTCGATGTCCGCCACGTACCCGGGCGTCATCAGGACGATGACGTCGTCGATGGACTCGGCCTGCTCGAAGGTGGTCAGCGTGTGCTCGATGACCGCCTTGCCGGCGATCTTGATGAGCTGCTTGGGGATCTGCAGCCCCACCCGCTGCCCTGTACCTCCGGCGAGGATCACGGCGGTCGTTCGACTAGCGGTTATGTGCTGGGACACGAGCAATCCTACCTTGGGCATCAGCGAGCGTTTCCGAGGGCCGAAGCCCTTCCCAACTTGGTACCACATTGCGGGCCGTGGCCCGCTGTCCGGGAGCGCGGTTTTAGATCACATGGCGCGTACGGTGAACAAAGACCATCCGTTCTACCCCGTTGCGCCGTCCGTCCCCGCGCCGGGTTCCGGCCGAATGTCGGCAGCGGCACCGGTTGTGCGGTATGGGCTTTTCACGGAGTCACGGCGGGGACTCCGTGAAAAGCCTGTGCGGAAAACCGGAAAACGCCGGCGGCCCGCAATGCCGGGATCGGCCTAGAAGGGCTCGAAGTCGTCGAACTCCTGAGCGGCGTCGTCGCGCTCGGCCTGCCGGTCGCGGCGGCGCTGGGCGGCGGGACGGGGCGCCTCGAACCGGTGGTCCTCGCCACGGCGGCCGAGCATCTCGGCGCCGGCGGTGACCGACGGCTCCCAGTCGAAGACCACCGCGTTGTCCTCGGGGCCGATGGCGACGCCGTCACCGGACCGGGCGCCGGCCTTCATCAGCTCCGACTCGACGCCGAGGCGGTTGAGGCGGTCGGCAAGGAAGCCCACGGCCTCGTCGTTGTTGAAGTCGGTCTGCCGCACCCAGCGCTCCGGCTTCTCGCCGCGCACCCGGAACAGGCCGTCCTCCTCCCGGGTGACGGTGAACCCGGCGTCGTCGACGGCCTTGGGCCGGATGACGATGCGGGTCGCCTCGTCCTTGGGCTTGCGGGCGCGGTGGCGGGCGACCAGCTCGGCCAGGGCGAAGGAGAGCTCCTTGAGGCCCGTGCGGGCCACCGCGGACACCTCGAAGACGCGGTAGCCGCGCGCCTCCAGGTCGGGGCGGACCATCTCGGCGAGGTCGCGGCCGTCCGGCACGTCGATCTTGTTGAGGACCACCAGCCGGGGGCGCTTCTCGAGGCCGCCGCCGTAGTTCTTCAGCTCCTCCTCGATGACGTCGAGGTCGGAGACCGGGTCACGGTCGGACTCCAGGGTCGCGGTGTCCAGGACGTGCACCAGCACGCTGCAGCGCTCGACGTGGCGCAGGAACTCCAGGCCCAGCCCCTTGCCCTGGCTGGCGCCGGGGATCAGGCCGGGCACGTCGGCGACGGTGTAGACCGTCGCGCCGGCCGTGACCACGCCCAGGTTGGGGACCAGGGTGGTGAACGGGTAGTCGGCGATCTTCGGCTTGGCGGCGCTCATCACCGAGATCAGCGAGGACTTGCCGGCGCTCGGGTAGCCGACCAGCGCCACGTCGGCGACGGTCTTCAGCTCCAGGACGATGTCCCCGGCGTCGCCCGGCTCGCCCAGCAGCGCGAAGCCGGGGGCCTTGCGGCGGGCCGAGGCGAGCGCCGCGTTGCCGAGGCCGCCGCGGCCGCCCTGGGCGGCGACGAAGGAGGTGCCCTCGCCGACCAGGTCCGCCAGCACGTTGCCCTGCTTGTCGAGCACGACGGTGCCGTCCGGGACGGCCAGGACCAGGTCCTCGCCCTCCTTGCCGGAGCGGTTGCCGCCCTCGCCGGGCTTGCCGTTGGTGGCCTTGCGGTGCGGGGAGTGGTGGTACTCGAGCAGCGTGGTCACCGACTGGTCGACGGTGAGGATCACGTCGCCGCCGCGGCCGCCGTTGCCGCCGTCCGGGCCGCCCAGGGGCTTGAACTTCTCCCGGTGCACGGAGGCACAGCCGTGGCCCCCGTTACCCGCGGCGACATGCAGTTCGACGCGGTCCACGAAGGTGGTCATGGTCAGGTGCCTCCAGTACGCGTAAGTCTTGGGTCGTGCTCAGGTCTCGCCGTGCGCGCCTCACCCGGTGCGCACGTTCACACAACACGCGAAAGGCGGACCCACTTCCCCGGGGGGAAGTGAGGTCCGCCTCGCGAATGAGTTCGGTCAGCCTGTTCAGGCGACCGGAACGATGTTCACGACCTTGCGGCCACGGTGGGTGCCGAACTGCACCGCACCGGCCTCGAGGGCGAACAGCGTGTCGTCGCCGCCGCGGCCGACGCCCGCACCCGGGTGGAAGTGGGTGCCGCGCTGGCGGACCAGGATCTCACCGGCGTTGACGGTCTGACCGCCGAAGCGCTTCACACCGAGCCGCTGAGCGTTGGAGTCGCGACCGTTCCGGGTGGACGATGCGCCCTTCTTGTGTGCCATGTCTCCTCAGTCCCTTACTTCGCAGCCGCGGGAATCGACGTGACCTTGATCGCCGTGTACTGCTGGCGGTGGCCCTGCCGACGACGGTAGCCCGTCTTGTTCTTGTAGCGCAGAATGTCGATCTTCTGGCCCTTGTGGTGGTCCACGACCTCGGCCTGGACCTTGATGCCGTCCAGGACCCACGGGTCGCTGGTCACGGAGTCGCCGTCGACAACGAGCAGGGTCGAGAGCTCGACCGTGTCGCCAACCTTGGCGGTGGAAATCTTGTCAACCTCGACGATGTCACCGACAGCAACCTTGTGCTGGCGGCCACCGCTGCGCACGATGGCGTACACGCGGATCTCACTCTCTCGCTCGGGAACGGCACCCCCGCAGTCCAGCCTCCCTGTGACAAGGGACCGGCCTCTCCCGGGGCGCGGCACGAAGCCTGCGGCCGGCCGGGAGGAATGAGGTTTACGGGGATGTGGCGTGCCTATGGACACGCCGAGGGTCAAGGTTACGGGGACCTGGGCAGGAGGGTCAAACCGGGGCCCGCGGTCAGGAGTGGTGGCGCCGCCAGCCCTCCCAGGCCGACCGGATCATGTCGTCCAGGTCGTGGCGCGCGCTCCAGCCGAGCTCCGCCGTGATCCGGTCCGCGGACGCCACCACGCGCGCCGGGTCGCCGGGGCGCCGCGGGGCGACCTCGGGCGCAAGGTGCTCGTTGCCGGTGACCTTGAGGATGCGGTCCACCACCTCGCGGACCGAGCTGCCCTCGCCGCGGCCGATGTTGAGGACCAGCGCGGTCCCCTCCCCGGCCTCCGCCAGCCGCCGCGCGGCCGCCAGGTGGGCGGAGGCGATGTCCTCGACGTGGATGAAGTCCCGCACGCAGGTGCCGTCGGGGGTGGGGTAGTCGTCTCCGAAGACCAGCGGCGCGGCGCCGGACTCCAGGCGCTCGAAGACCATGGGCACCAGGTTGGTGGCCCCGGCGTCGGCCAGCTCCGGGCCGGCCGCTCCGGCCACGTTGAAGTAGCGCAGGCACGCCGACCGGATGCCGTGGGCCCGGGAGGCGGCGCCGATCAGCCACTCGCCGGCCAGCTTGGTCTCGCCGTAGGGGTTGATGGGGGCGCAGGGGGTGTCCTCGGTGACCAGGTCCACGTCCGGCATCCCGTAGACGGCCGCGGAGGAGGAGAAGACGAGGGCTCCGGCCCCGACGGCCGTCATGGCCTCCAGCAGCGTCTGGAGACCGGTGACGTTCTCCCGGTAGTAGTGGAGCGGCCGCCGCACCGACTCCCCCACCTGCTTCTTGCCGGCGATGTGCACCACGCCCGTGACGCCGTGCTCGCGCATCGTCCGCTCCAGCAGCGGGCCGTCGAGGACGCTGCCGACCACCAGCGGCACGCCGGAGGGCACCCGGTCCGCGCTGCCGGTGGACAGGTCGTCGAACACGACGACGCTCTCCCCGGCCTGGGCCATGACGCGCACCACATGGGCTCCGATGTATCCGGCACCGCCCGTGACCAGCCAGCTCATCTCGTACCTCCCGGGTCGTCGACCGTCCAGACTCCCCCATCGGCCCGGCGGAAGCGAACCGGGCCCCCGGCTCCGCGGACTCGCGGGCGGCTCGTCCGACAGGTTGAATAGGGGAATGTCCTGATTCTCCCCCGCCGTCCCCGGCCCGCAAGCCATCCACAGGACAGGGTGAGACCGCCCCGTTCCCGCGCTCCGACGGAGGTGCCTGCCGGTGTCCGCCCCGCACGACAGCACAGAGCACGACGGCACGCGGCACGCGGGCCCACGGCGCGACGGCCGACGACACGAAGGCCCGCGGCGCGAAGGCCCGCGGCGGGAGGGCCCGCCGGACGAGCGTCCGCCGCGGGAGGGCCCGCGAGGCGGCGCCGCTCCCGACATCAGCGTCGTGGTCATCGTCTACAACGACGAGCGGCGCCTGCCGGCCGCCGTGCGGTCCGTCCTCGGGCAGACCCTGCGCAACGTCGAGGTGGTCATCGCCGACGACCACTCCACCGACGGCTCCTTCGAGGTCGCCCGCCGGCTGGAGGCGGAGTCCGACCGGGTGCGGGCCATCCGGCTGCCGGAGAACAGCGGTGGCTGCGGGGAACCCCGCAACCAGGGCGTCGCGGTGGCCCGCGGCCGCTACGTGATGTTCCTGGACAGCGACGACACCCTCGAGCCCAACGCCTGCCGGAACATGCTGGAGGCCGCCGAGAGCACCGGCGCCGACCTGGTCTCCGGCCTCTGCCTGCGGGTGCACGTCGACAGCCGGTGGGGCACGACGTCGAAGTGGTACCCGTGGCTGTACCGGCGCACCCGGACCCTCGAGTCGATCGCCGAACTCCCGGACCTGCTGGTCTTCGACACCCTGTCGACCAACAAGTGCTACCGCCGCGCCTGGCTCCTCGACAGCGGGCTGACCTTCCCCCGCGGCATCCACTACGAGGACCTGCTCTTCTCGGCCCGGGCGTACCTGGCGGCCTCCCGCATCACCCTGATCCCCGACACGGTCTACCACTGGAACGTCGTGCGGAAGGCCGAGGCCAAGTCGATCAGCAACCGGCGGCACGAGATCAACAACTTCGCCGACCGGCTGGAGATCCACCGCCGGATCGACCGCATCCTGGCCGCCGGGGGCCACGACGCGCTGAGGCTGCACAAGGACCGCAAGTTCCTCAAGCACGACCTCGTCCTCTACCTGCGCGAGCTCCCCTTCCTCGACGACGACTACCGGCGCCGCTTCGCCGGGATGGCGAACGGCTACCTCCGGGAGTTCCCCGAGGAGGCGTACGAGGAGCTGTCGCCCGTCCACCGGCTGTGCGCCTACCTCCTGCTGCGCGAGGACTGGGAGCACCTCATGCAGGCCGTCGACACCCTGATCAACAAGGACAAGGTGTCCAGTCCGCTGGCCGAGCGGGACGGCCGCGTGTACTGGTGCGAGGAGCACCTCGACGACCCGCTGGGCCGCGCCGTCCTCGACGTCACCGGCCTCGGGTACCACGAGCGGCCGCTCTCCCGGCTCTTCCTGCGCAACGCGGTCACCGGCTACGCCGGGTCGCCCGGGGGCGTCACCCTGTCGGGCGCCGTGGTCAACCCCCTGGGGGCGATCCGCCCGGGCGCCCGGCTCACGGCGGAGCTGGAGTTCCGGGCGCGCCGCCGGAGCCTGCGGTCCTTCCGGTTCCCGGTGCGCACGGTGCGCCACGCGGGAGCGTCGGTCGTCTGGGAGGCCACCGTGCCGCTGGCCCGGAAGCTGCGGCCGGTGGGCGTCCTCGACGACGTCTGGGACGTGCGGATGCACCTCACCGTGGACGGGGAGCGCACCACCACCCGGCTCACCGTCGGCGGGACGGACCTCGAGGGGCCGGACGCCGACGCGGTCCGGGTGCGGCCGGTGCTCGGCCGGCTGGCGGCCGACCGGCTCGAGCCGCGCGCCTCCTCCCACGGTCATCTGGCGTTCCACCTGGTCCAGCGCGGCGCGCTCTCCCGGCGCGCCGTCGGCGTGCTGCGGCACCACATCGAGAGCCCGCCGGCCCGCCTCACCAAGAAGGCCCTGCGCACGGCCCTCGCGCTGCGCAAGGAGTTGGTCTCCGGACGCCGCAAGATCGAGGCGTACCACCGGATGATCCGACTGCTGCCCGTCCGCAGGGGCACGGTCGTCTTCGAGAGCCACCTCGGCAGGCAGTACAGCGACAGTCCACGAGCCGTCCACGAGGAGCTGCGCCGCCGGAACGTCCCCGTGCGGGCCGTCTGGTCGTACGCCGGGGCCGTCCCGGCGGGCTTCCCCGAGGACGCCGAGCTGGTGCGCCGCTGGTCCTGGCGGTACATCGCGGAACTGGCGCGGGCGGAGTTCTGGATCGACAACCAGGGGTTCCCGCTGAAGCTGGCGAAGCGCCCGGAGACCACCTACATCCAGACCTGGCACGGTTCCGCGCTGAAGCGGATGGGTTTCGACACGCCGCAGATGCGGGTCCTGCCGGAGCGGGAGCGTCTCGCCTACCAGCGGGCCGTCGACCGGTTCGACCACTTCGTGGTCCGCGGCCGGCACGACGAGCTCACCCTCGCCCGGGCCTACCGGATCCCGCCGGAGAAGCTGCTGCGCACCGGCTACCCGCGCAACGACGCCCTGGTGCGGGCCCGGGAGTCGGGCGTGCCCGACCCGGCGGCCGAGGAGCTGGCCGAGCGCCTGGGCGTCCGCCGGGACCTGCCGGTGGTGCTGTACGCGCCCACCTTCCGCGCCCGGGAGGGCGGCGGGGTCGAGGACTTCGCCCTCCCCTTCGACGTCGACGGGTTCGCCGACCGGTTCGGTGACGAGTTCACGCTGCTGGTCCGCACGCACTACCTCAACGGCGTCACGCTGCCCCCGTCGGTGGCCGGCCGCGTGGTCGACGTGAGCGGGGAGCCGGACATCACCCCCGTCCTGCTGCTGGCGGACGTGCTCGTCACCGACTACTCGTCCGTGATGTTCGACTACGCGCTCCTGCAGCGGCCGATGGTGTTCTTCACCTACGACTGGGACGACTACGTCCACAACGGCCGGGGCACCTACTTCGACCTGTCGGAGGAGGCTCCCGGCCCCGTCGTGCACACGGCTCAGGAGCTGTTCGAGGCCCTGTCGGACCTGGACCGGCTCGACGGCCACAAGGCGCGGCTGAAGGAGTTCATGACCCGGTACGGCGAGTACGACCAGGGCGACGCCGCCGCGCGGATCGTCGACCGCTTCTTCGGCGCCCGGGGAGGGGACCGGTGACCCGGCCCGACGGCGGCGGCGGCCGGACCGCGCGCGACATCGTCCTCGTGGGCAACGAGGTCGACGAACTGGGCGGCGTGGGCCGCTGGCAGATCCTCATGGCGCGGCTGTTCGCCGCACGCGGTCACCGGGTGACGGTGGTGGGCGTCGCACCGGCCGACTCGCCGTTCGGCCTCGGCGAGGACCCGCCTTTCCGGACCCTCACCCTCCACGACACGCGTCCGGCCGGGCGCCGCCCGGTCCGCGGGCTGCGGGAGCGGGTCGACCCGGTGGCCCGCCACCGGGAGGCGGTGCGCGAGCGCGGGAGGCGGGAGGCGGCCGAACGGCTGTCGGCCGTCCTCCACGCGGCCCGGCCCGGCGCCGTGGTCATCGTGACGCAGGTGTGGGCCATGGAGTGGGTCGCCCTGGCGGACACCGCGGGCCACACCGTGATCGGCATGAGCCACGAGTCGTTCGAGACCTCGCGCGCCTCCTCCCGCTTCGCGCGCGTCAAGCGGTACTACAAGGACGTCGACCGGATGCTGGTGCTCACCCGTGAGGACGCCGACCGGTGGATCGGCGAGGGCTTCAACCATGTGGGCTTCCTGCCGAACCCGGTCCCCCTGGAGCCGGGCGCGCCCTCCCCGCGCACCGGGAAGGTGGTCGCCGGCGTCGGCCGCCTCGGCTACGAGAAGGGCGTCGACCTGCTGCTCGACACCTGGGCCGAGGTCTCCCCCCGGCACCCGGGGTGGCTCCTGCGCGTCCACGGCTCCGGTCCCGACGAGGCGGCGCTGCGGCGGCAGTGCACCGAGCTGGGCCTGGACGGCTCGGTGGAGTGGGCGGGACGGACCGAGGACGTCGCGGGCGCGCTGCGCCGGTCGTCGGTGTTCGTGCTGTCCTCCCGCGGCGAGGGGTTCCCGCTGTCCCTGCTGGAGGCGATGTCCTGCGCCGTGCCCTGTGTCGCCTTCGACTGCGCGCCCGGCGTGCGGGAGATCGTCCGTCACGAGGAGGACGGCCTGCTGGCCCGCCCCGGCGACACCGCGGAACTGGCCCGCCACCTCGGCCGCCTGCTGGAGGACGCCGATCTGCGCAACCGGATGGGCGACCGGGCGTACCGCAACGTCCGGCGGTTCTCCGCGGAGGCCGTCACCGACCGGTGGGAGAACCTCTTCGCCCTCCTCGACCGCTGACCCCCACCGGCCGACTGACCCCCACCGGCCGACTGACCTGACCGGCCGGCACCGCCGTCCCTGCACCGGCCCCGCCTCCGGCGGGCCCCCGCACTCTCTGCCCGGCCCCGGGCTCCGGAGGGCCTCGACGGCTCCGCCCCGGGTCCCTGGCTCTACGCCCCACCTCCGACGGCGAGCGAT